>CAZIVV010000295.1:0-15312 GCA_964542775.1 uncultured Desulfomonile sp. | reverse complement strand
AACTATTCCAAACAGGATTGTCTCAATCAGCGCATAAAAACCATAGGCAAGAAAGGCTATCCCTCCGACCACAAACACTAGAATTATCAATGCATCCATTGCCAATTCCTTTCGAAGTGATTGTAGACATATGGATCCCCGATCAAGTCGGGGATGACAGGACCAGTTGATTTGCCATTCCTACCACCGTATGTCATTCCCGTGAAAACGGGAATCCATGCCTTTCCCCATCTCCCATCTCCGCCCCCAAAACCTTTCTTTCCTCCAACTTTGCGCGCCCCCATTTTCCAGATCCCAACCCGTCTTAATCCCCGGCAAATCTCAATGAACTGACGAAAGGCAATAAAACTTTGCACATACAACAGGTTATGGTCTGTTAGCCGGTCACTGGCTGCTTTAACGCCACCCAGAAAAAATCATTCCCAGGCAAAAAAAGTTACTCCCGCAAAAAAAACTTATTTTGATTAGTCCTTGGCTGACACACGTCAGTCGTAAGATGAATGAGAAGCCCTGTGGAAACCGTCTGGAAAGGAGGAGCAGATGGGGTGGGTCGCATTCGTGGTAATAGGATGGTTCATCTATGGCCTGCTGGTTAACTTCGGAATTAGAGACGATGATAATGATGAAGGCGAGGAATAAAGGGAAAGCATTTAACCGGAGAAAAGTTTACCAGCGCCGATTTTTTGTGAATTATGAATAGCGCCTCCCGGGATTCCAGGAATCCGCAAAATTAGGTTCAAGCCGATCCTTCCCGGGTCACTGAAAGGAGATGACAAATGAGACAAATCACATTCTACCTGTTGTTCACGTTCTTTCTGGTTTCCGGAGACAGCATATTCCTGGACAGAAATAACAACTACATGGGCTTCTCACGTGAATCCGACCATTCCATCGATTTCTATGATCGCAACAACATGCCTGCGGGCTGGTATGATAAGAGCACAAATACCATATTCGATCGGCAGAACCGGCCATCGATCAACATCTACGACCTGAACCGAAAATAGGAGCAACCCATCCGTTCCAAAATGGCTATTTTGACGAGTGTGCGCCAAAAATATCCTGCAGTCTCGTCAAAAAGCCTGCCAACTTTGGGCTTTTTAGCGTCCGTCATCCCTGATTCGTGCCTGTCATTCCAGACTTGATCATGTCCTCCCCGACTCGATCGGGGATCCATCTTCTCTGTCTTCCCCATCTCCCAACTCCTATCTCCCAACTCCCGGCTGCTTCGACTCTCTCATCCCCGACTTGATCGGGGATCCATTCTTCTCATGGGGAATTTTAGCTCAAAAGCCGTAGCTCTGGTCTTCGGTGGCGTTTTGGTGTACTTATTGATTTGTAGAAATGAAGTGTCTGGAATCAACACAAGTCTGCCGGTGGTGGTTTAAAGTTTTTGCCGGGTCTCAGGGGTGATCCAGAACATTTCGGATCGTTCCAAGAAATTCAGCTATGTCATATGGCTTGTGAATAAATCCCTTTACGCCGCTCATCTGTCGGTGGAAATGTTCAGTCTCAGAAAGACCGCTTGTAATAATGACTTTTGCTTCATGGTTGATCTTCAGGATTTCTGACAAACATTTTAAACCATCCATCTCCGGCATGATGATATCCATCAGTACCAACGAAATTCTATCCATTTCGGACCGGTAAATCTCAAGGGCATCTTTTCCGTTTACACCCACTATGACTTCATAGCCAACCTGATTGAGTAGAGCAGCTCCAAGCTCTCTGATGGCTTCCTCATCTTCTACCAGAAGAATTGTCTCTGTCCCTACACGAATCGGCGTATCTACATTCTGGACTTTCAGGTCGATTTTTTCCTCCGTAAGAGGAAAATAGACCTCAAATGAAGATCCCATTCCTGGTTTACTGCGGCAGATAACGTGCCCCCCATGCTGTTTGACTATGCCATAAACCGTGGCAAGTCCCAACCCAGTCCCTTTACCTGGTTCTTTAGTGGTAAAGAAAGGTTCAAAGATATGAGACAAAGTCGCCTCATCCATACCTTGGCCTGAATCGGAAACACTTAGCAACACATAACTTCCCTGTCTGGCTTCAGTAAGTGATTCTATAGGATATCCTTCATCCAAATGGACCACATCAGTCTTGATTGTCAATGTGCCGCCATTCGGCATTGCGTCAACTGCATTCAGCCCCAGGTTCATAACGATTTGACTCAACTGAGAAGGATCGGCTTTAATCAATCCCAAACTTTTACCGAGGCGCAGATCGATGTTTATGGTCTTCGGGATGGTTCGACATAGGAAATGCTTAACCTGGATGATTTCCTGGTTCAAGTTGACAGGGACATACCGGGTTTCCACCTTTCGGCTGAATGTAAGCAGGCTTCTGACGAGTTCGGCGCCATGTTTGGCTGCCGAGTGTATCCTCTCCAGATCATTGCAATCAAGTTCATTTTGATGTTCACGAGTCAGCATGATTTCAGAATAACCCAACACCACCTGAAGCAGATTGTTGAAGTCGTGAGCAATCCCTCCTGCCAGGGTTCCGATGGCTTCCATCTTCTGGGCCTGAAGGAGTTGGGCACGCAGTGAGTTTGATTCGGTCACGTCTATGAGAAATCTGAAGGTGGAACGTCGCCCTTTGTAAGAAATTTCACTACCCCATGTTTCAAGGTCAAAGTGGCTGCCATCATTTCTTATCCCCCTTACGCTGTAATGATGATTTACACCGATGCCTTTAGCTCGTTTCGAATTTCTCTCCTTCACCAGTGGCCGGTCATCCTTGACATACAATTGTTCTACTGGAAGGCCCTCAATTTCCTCGCTAGAATTATAGCCAAACATTCTCAAGAATGCCGGATTTGCGTATGAATATTTGCCTTGGGTGGCTATTCTGATGCCCATGGGAGCCGCTTCCAAAAGAAGGCGCATCCTTTCCTCAGATTCTTCGAGATCTTGTTGAAAGAGTTTACGCTCAGTGATGTCTATGGCCGAGAAAACAATTCCAGCGGAAGGATCACCAGGCGACATTTCGGAAGAACTAAGGAGAATGTCCACAAATGAACCATCCTTGCGTTTCCACCGTGTTTCCATGGTTTGACGACCCGTCACACCGGTAGCCATTGGAGTGAAAATATCTGCCTGATTGATTTCTTGATCGGCTCGATAAAGAACACAGGGACTTTTACCAAGCAGTTCATCGGTGGAAAACCCCGTGATTACCGACAATGAATCATTTATCCATCTAAACATTCCATCCGTGACCAAACCAATACCTATCGGCGTCGTCTGAAGCACTGCCTTAAGAGTGGTCTCACTTTCTCTCAAAGCTTTTTCCATGTCCAACCGATTCACGCCCTTCCACACCGAATCCATCAGAAGAGTAAGTTGCAATATGTCGGTTTGACTGTAGTCTGTTTCCTTGTTTGCCACTCCGACCACGGCTACTATCCTAGCGCCTATATAAACTGGGACCGTAAGGTATCTTTGCAATGAAGCATGGCCCTCTGGATAACCTTTTTTGAGAGGGTTAGGCGCCTGAAAATCGTTTACCAGAATGGGTTGGCGCTGACGAACAGCTTCTCCCCATATCCCGGTCTTTTCAAGCTCATAACGAGTTTGGGGGTTGGCAATGAGACATTCTTTCATTACCTCTTTAGACCAGGTATTTAAGACAAACTCTTCACGGTCTTCGTCGTAAAAATAAATGTAACCCAACTTGCTATGAGTCAGTGCCAACGCTCCTTCCAGGGCGTGATCCAGGAAATCCTGGACCGAAGAAGCCTTGTAATGCAGGATGTCCACAATCTTTTCCAAGCGAGTTTCGTTGAGCCGCATACCATCTTCTGCCCGCTTGCGTTCAGTGATGTCCTCGAATGTCATCAGGTCTTCCCCGGTGTCCAACTTCACGGGTCGAAACTGTATGATCTTTTCACTACCATCTTTACAAGTGACAAAAAACACTCTCGGTCTGCTCTCGCCAGTTGTTGAGCCTTTGGCATCCTCCAACCAGGCTGAGATAACTTCACTACGATATTCGGGGTCGGGATAGGCTTTCTTTAGCCACTCTCTGCCATTTGGGACATCATCTAGGCTATATCCAAACATCTCCTCGAATTTTGGATTTGCATAGGAAAAGGACCCGTCCGGCTGTAACATTACCAAACCAAAAGGAGAATTCTTGCCTAGTGAGTCAAACCTACGCCTTTCAACACAGAGGTCCTCCTGCAGGGACTTTATATCTGAGATGTCGGTAATTATAGACACATTCCCGTTGAAAGGTCGTTTAGGATCCAGAAGTTTTGTTCTGACATTGGCATCAAAAACTGAGCCATCCTTTCTCACAAGACGGATATCTGTTACCGACGTCTTTCCCAGGGTCAAGCCATCGTAAGAAGCGTCCCAATGTTTTTCATAAGCGTTTCTGGTCTCAAAAATTGTACTGATGTTTTTTCCTGTATATTCATCTTGATTAACAAAGCCGAACAGTTTCTCCCATGCCTCGTTTGCCCACAGTATCAGGTTGTCACGGGTATGAACGATTCCTGACGGTGAGGCAGACAATATGATTTTTAAAATTTTGTCGTTCTCTGTAGGTTTTGGTTTTTTACAGGCTGTGTTCATCTCAGGAGCTTCTGATTCCGAGTGTCTCCCGACAAACTCTTCGAGTCTGTCCTGGAAATGCTCTGGAGGTGTTTCTTTATCCTGCATTTGAAGCTCCGTCGAAAGTGAAGTGGCTCATCGGAAGAACGAGTAAATTATGAAAGATGAGCAGAGCAAGGTTCACTGGAATGTCAAAGAAAGGAAAAGATTCAACTCTGGGGCAAGGCCTTGGATGTTTTAACTCTTTCAATAGATCATTGCCACAAGATTATGAATATCATACCATGACACAAATGAAAACTGGCGTTGAGGGCGTTCAAGTTTCTTGGCTCATCCGGCATGTGAATGTCGTTGTGATGAATGTGGACAGCTACCGGCTTAGTCAGAGCAGGAAACGACAGTTGGTCGCCACCTCATCAGACCCGAATGCTAAAAACGATTAATCATTGTGTTTATGGCAATGTGAGGGGGCAAACCTCTCGACCAGGCTCCAAGTAATACCCAGTTGCTCCGCCCTACATGTAGGGTCTCTCCGGCCTTAACACAGCACGAACCCATCGGACATTTGGCATGCCTACAAATTGTTTTCCCTGATTCCAGATTTTTGTTGGCCTTTTATAGTTCTTTCACCCAACGCTCGATTACATTTTTTTTATCGACAGAAAAATCCTTGTAAACCTGTTCGTGCAACCAGCGGAGTGACTTCGTTTTTAACTTGTTCCGCATTAGGTCTTCTGCTTCCTGTATAACCGTCTTTATCAAGCAAGGGCACTTTTCTGTGAACACGCCCGGATCATCGACAAAAATGTTCTTCTTGCGAAGTTCCATACAATTGAACAAACGTGAAGTCCCCTCTATTGCCTCGATAATATCCCAGAACGAAATGTTTTCCGCCGTTCTGGCCAAAACATACCCACCATTAACACCTGCAACGGAACGGACTATTCCCGCTTTTCGCAGTTTTGAAAAAATCTTGGATAGGTACGTTTCTGTAATGCCGTGTAATTTTGCTATCTCCTTGATTCCAATCGTTTTATGTTCCGGTAGGTCGATCATGTAAAAAAGTGAATGAAACGCATATTCCACACCAACGCTGTATTGCATCGCTTGTCTCCTGCCATGAAAGACAATAATTAGAATGGCCTGTAATTGGCAAGACAAAGTTTGACTTTTTCCAGAGCCTCATATATAGATAACACGGATACCTTATATCCACAAAACAAAAATTAAAGGAGAAGATTGAGCATGTTTAAGGACAAGTTTTTGGAAGTAATCGGAAAGGAGGGAGTCGTTTCTATCGTCTCATGCGCTGATAATGAGGCTCATGTTGTAAACACCTGGAACTCCTATCTTGTAAAACCAGATGATCACCGACTCTTAATCCCCGCTTGGTTAATGAAAAAGACCGAGAAAAAAACACTCAAGAATAACAAAGTATTACTCACTGTGGGGAGCAAAGAAGTAATTGGCGCCAGTGGCCGCCCGGGCGCCGGTTTTCTCATTGAAGGAACGGCAAGATTTATATCTTCAGGTCCGGAATATGACATGATGAAAGCCAAGTTCTCATTCTTGACCCGTGTTCTTGAAGTGACCGTAACTTCAGTCAAACAGACGTTATAAAGTGAAGGGCTGCCGGGAATTTAGCAGCCCGAAGCGTGGTCACCATTCAACGGAATGAGGGTAAGTTTAAGGTTTGGTCCGTTTCCAAATATGGGAAATTAAACCACTTCCCTCTTTGGATGCAAAATCTTTGGGGGCCGTAGTAGCAGTGGGATCGAAAGTAAATCTAAACTGATCATTGCCATCGAATTCATATATTGCCACTATGGTTTTTCCGGCGCTCGGTCCGCTTTTTCTGACAAGATGAAACTCTTTAGGGCTTTTTTCCGAGTCGATCTTGACAATTTCAAAGAATATGGGCTCAGAGTGCTGATGGGGAGAGGTGAGTTCGCCCTGATTGCCCTTGTAAGTTATTTTACTGTTCTTCACATGGTCATCTGAAAGTTTCTTTCCATCTCGCTCACCCGAAACCAGGACCCAGGTTCCCTGAAACTTGTCGAGCTGGGGAGCGATATCTGCGGAAAAAACCGGAAGAACAAGAGCGGTAACCGTCAGGGATAAGGCTAAGAGTCCAACTGTAGAGAATCTGGTTTTCATGCGCATGGTTCAGCACTCCTTTTGGTATTTTGCTAAGAAGATGTGGATCGTGAATCGGTAAGTCAATCCCAAATGATTTCAAAGATTTCAGGCGCCAAAAAATTATCCGGGTGCAGAAATGGCAAGCCCTGCGAATGAATGCCGGTTGGCATTTTGCATTCACAGGGCATGGTTGGAGGATGTCAGGTAAATAGAGTGGCGCCCCGCCTTTGTTTATTGCACTATCGGCGGCACAAAAGGCAGTGTCTTTGCCAGTATCCAAAGCATGAACAGCACCACCGGAGTATGCAGGAGGAGCTGGAGTATCGAATAGCCGGCGAGATCTCTCGCTTTTACGCCTGTCAGACCCATAAGCGGGAGCATCCAGAATGGATTAATGAAATTCGGCAGTGCCTCGGCAGCGTTATAAACCTGGACTATCCACGCGAGGTTAACCTTCAGTTGCGTAGCAGCTTCGAGCACGTATGGCGCTTCCACAATCCACTTTCCACCGCCCGAGGGGAGGAAGAGCCCGAGGATTGCCGAGTATATTCCGACTATGACCGGAAGCGTCCCCTGGGTTGATACCGAAACGAAGAACTTGGCCAGCAGCTCATTAAGCCCCGAGCCCATCAGAATGCCGTAGACGCCGGCATAGAGCGGAAACTGCAGGAGAATACCGCCCGTCATCGGGATGGATTTTGCCGCTGCCCTGAGGAAAGCTCGGGGTGTCCAGTGAAAGAGCATTCCCGCCATCAGGAACATGAAGCAATAGGTGTTCAGGTCAAGAGCAGCCGAGACACCCTTGGATGCAAACACTGTCCAGAGGTAGCCAAAACCCAGCGCCACGATTATCAGGGTCAAGATGGGGCTGAATTCAAGCCATTCCCCCGGAGTATTGGGCTTTCCCGGATCCTCATAGGTTTCCTTGTATGTTATCCCAGCCATCTCCGCAGTCTTCGCGTGCTGAGCCGACGGCGCCGATACGTAACATATCCACACGGACAGGACCATCAGCACGATTATCATGACAAGGTTCTGCCAGGTAAATAGCGTCATTTCCAGAGGAATCTCTCCGCTGATTTTGTAAAGCCCCGCTGGAATGGAAGCCTTGGTAGCCATGAGCAACGCCGCTGATGACGACAGACCGAGAGCCCACACACTACCCAGACCCAGATAACCTGCCGCTCCCATCGCCCTGTAGTCAACGCCGTCTACACGCTTGCTGATTTCCCTGATCAGGATGCCGGCGAAGATCATGCTGAAACCCCAGCTAAGCAGGGAAGCGGCCATGGCCATGAATCCTACATAGGCGACTGCGCCCTTGGGTGTCTTGGGTACGGCGGCAAGCGCATTGATCAGTTTGCGAACCGGAGGCGACACGGCTACAACGTAGCCACCGATGACAACAAAGGCCATTTGCATGGTAAACGGGATGAGCGTCCAGAAGGACTTACCAAAATCTACAGCGATGTCTTTAGGGCCGCGCCCCATTAACAAGGCTCCAATGGCCACAATCACGATTGCCATAGCAGCGAACACGTATGCGTCCGGAAACCACCTCTCACTCCAATCTGCTAACACCGCCCCCAAACGGGCCATGAAACCCTGGGATGCGTCCGTCTCTTTTCTTCCCTGTTTCTGCGCTGATGCCATGAGATCAACAAAACTCCTTTCTTCAGCCAATTGATACAAGGTAATGCCCGGAGGCGAGCAGAACTCTTCCGTTGGAAAAGGGTGATCTGGATGTGTCCTTTCCCTTAATCGGTCTATGATAGGCGCTGTAAGTGGAAACAGTAGGGTGGAAGTGTCACACCCGGGTTGAAATTCGCAATCAAGTCTGATGATTTTTCCCGCATAAGAGCAATCTGCATGCCATGAACCCTGAAGGGGTGGCAAACCTTGTGGAGGGGTGGTTTTAGGGTGTTATAAGATGAATTGCCGGCGCATGGTAGTCTGTGGCGCTGTCCCCCGATGAGACTTTTGAGTGGCTATTTTGTACACAGTACGTCTAAACTTCGCGCACTGAAGGCTGTCCGTCTGAGCCTAGTCCATATTCCTCAATTTTGTAGAGCAGGGCCCGGCGGCTCATAACCAGATCCCGGGCTGTTTTCATACGGTTGCCATGGTTTCGGATCAGAACCTGACGGATGATGTTACATTCAGTTTCTTTGAGCATGTCGCGCAGACTTTTGCCCTGCCAAGGTTCGGCCTCCTCAGGGCGAACGGTCTCAACGGGCCTGGACAGGTGTGAAGGCAAGTCTTCCGGAAACAGGATTCTGCCGGTGCTCATGATGACGGCGCTTTCCACCACATTGGAGAGTTCTCGCACATTCCCCGGCCATTGATAAGTCTGCAGGATGTCCATGGTCTCTGCGTCGAAGTCATCGAGTTCCCTGCCGGTCTCATGAGCAAACCGCTGGAGGAACAATCTCGCCAGCACGGGTATGTCCTCCTTGCGTTCCCTAAGCGGTGGGAGTTCCAGAGTCACTACTGCCAGACGGTAGTAAAGATCACCTCTGAAGCGGCCGTTATTTACAAGGTCAGCCTGAGTCCTGTTCGTCGCTGCAATGATTCTGATATCTGTCTTCAGTGTCTGACAGCTTCCGACTCGCTGGAATTCACGTTCCTGCAGCACACGCAGCAGCTTGACTTGAACCCCCGACGGCATTTCAGCAATTTCATCAAGGAACAACGTGCCTTTGTCCGCCAGCTCGAAGCGACCGACCCTTTTGGATAGAGCGCTGGTGAATGCTCCCCGTTCATGTCCAAACAGTTCACTCTCCAGGAGCGTTTCAGGCAGAGCCCCGCAATTAACTTTGACAAAAGGCCCTCCCGCCCGCTGGCTGTTGTAGTGTATCATGTTGACCAACAGTTCCTTGCCTGTCCCGCTTTCGCCGGTGACCAGCACGGTAGCCTGCGTCGGGGCCACTTTGGCGACAGCGTCATAGACGGAGCGCATCTTGGGTGATCGAGTCAGAGAATGGCCCAGGCCGTAATGAGAGCGGAGTTCGCGTCGTAAAAGATTGGCCTCAGCTTCCAGGCGACGCGACTGGACCACACGGGCAAGTAGTATCTTGACCTCATCTATGTTGAACGGTTTGATTATATAGTCATAAGCGCCGGACCTCATTGCCTGGACAGCAGACTCCACCGCTGCAAACGCCGTCATCAGAATCACGGTCGCGTTTATCCTCTCCTCACGGACAACACGCAATGCCGCCATACCATCCATTTGAGGCATGCGCACGTCCATCATGATGATGTCCGGCCTCTGTTGTCTGGCAGTCTCCACCGCGGTCAGACCGTCATTCGCCTCGAGAACCTCATAACCCTCCTTGCGAAGGACCAGCCTCAACATGGCTCGAACAATATCCTCATCATCAGCTACCAGAACTTTCGCTATTGCCATCCAATGCGCTCCCATTACCATACAGTCTCGGAATGATTATCCTGAGCAACGCCCCGGCCCCCGAGCCGTCTTCTATGATCGCACGGCCGCCGCGAGCCGATACGATCCGTTGAACTACAGCCAATCCTAGTCCAGTGCCTGTCTTCTTCGTAGTGAAGAACGGATCGAATACCTTTTCTCTGATCTCCTCCGGTATACCCGGGCCTGAATCCGAGAATTCCAGTATTATCTCATCCGTCTCCGCATGACAGCTAACCTTTATGCTCACCTGACCGGAATTCCCCATCGCCTGAACTGAATTTATGAGCAGGTTCAGCACCACCTGTTTGAATTGCTCCCTGTCAAGTTTAACCGCTGGAATATTGTCCTGCACATTGATGTTGAACGAGATACCGTTGCTGTCGCCCCTTGCGCTTACCAGCATTAATGCGCTTTTCAGGAGTTCTCCCAGATCTGTCGGCGTTACGGATGCCTGACAGGGCCGAGAGAAGTACAGCAGGCTCTCTATGATGCTGTTCATCCTGTCCACCTCCCTGAGCATCATTGGAAGGTAGTCCTGCCACTCCTTTTCGTCACGTTCAGCCTGAAAATACTGAAGAAAGCCCTTGATACTGGTTAACGGGTTCCGTATTTCGTGAGCCACACCCGCCATCAGTTCGCCCAGTGTCGCCAGCCTGCTCGATCTGTTTACCTGCTCTTCAAGCTGTTTGCGCTCCGTTAGGTCCTTGAATATCCCCACAGCTCCTATTATGACGCCGTCATGATTACGCAGCGGGGATGTGGTCCCGCTGATCCAGAGTTTCCCCGTGCGGGTTGGATAGGATGTCTCGCAACCTATGTGGATTTCACCCGTGTGAAGTGTGTCCAGCAAATAACTGTTAAATGAAGGGTCCTTGCAGAAGACGTCCTTGTAGAGTTTTCCCACAAGCTCCTGAGCGGAAAATCCCGTCAAACGCTCGGCCATTGCGTTGACCACCGTGACCCTGCCGGCGTTATCCAGAGCGATTATTCCCTCGGCCACACTGTCCATGACGTTTTCACTCAGCGTCCTTGCTGTAGCCAGCGCCGCCGCCATCTCATTGATAGAATCGGCTACGTCGCCCATCTCGCCGTTGAGTCCCGTAATTCTTTTGCGCAGATCGAATCTCAGTTCTCTCAGTCCACTAACTATCCTCCTGACATCACGACCCAATCCATGCGTCAGTGTCAATATGAGAACAAGGCTTAACGCTGCGCCTGCAAGCATCGACCATGTGACCTTCCTGTCCATGGCCGTGAGTTGACCCTGGATGTCGTCAGTCAGTTCATTTGCCCATATATAGCCGATGACCTTACCGTTGCGCTCGACCGGTCGCATGGCGTTCATTATGTTACCACGCACCAGCGCCCCGGACTCAACACGGAACTCATTGGCCGCCATGACCTCTCTGCCGGGATGATCCTTGTCTATCGAACGGCCTGTAGTGTGGCCCAGCTTGTCCGATGGGCCATACGTCAGGATGGCGTCAAGCTCACGGCCATAAAAGCCCACTCCCAATCCAGGGGACACCGCCGCTATCTCATCAGTGGCCGCCGTCAGTTCCCGGTTCAGTATCCTGATCTTCTCACCCCTCGGCTTGTCAACTCCTCCGGTCCTTATCAGTATCCCATCATAACCATCGCTGCCCAGACGGGTGTCCAGTAAAGCCGCCAAAGCCGCTAGCTTGCTCTGCTTCTCCTCCAGTAACGCCTGCTCTGCGCTCCGCTTCATGAGGTATCCGCCCACAAGTATCGGGACATTCACAATTATAAGTGACACCAGTATCATGCGCCCTCGGACGCTCCTGAACCAGAAATCCCACATGCTGGCTACTCCGGACTGTGTTAGGTTGGAAAAGCAGATACAAATGTTCAAGTTTACTTTAGCATGTAGGCGCCCATTTGGCAGGGAGAAAGTTGCAGCACAACAGTTCTTGAGGAGAATTTTGGGACGAATCCATAAAGCCGGTTACAGGGCGCGTCCAATTATCATGGCTATCACCTCCTTTAACCGGAATTCCCCCGTCTGAACCTCCTTTTCGTGTTCGAGAATAAGGTTTTCTCAGAAAATATATCCATTAGCGACCGTGCTTCATATCACCAAAGCCTTATCTGACAACACTTTACGCGTTTGTTACCCATTATAGAACACACATGTGCCAGCCACGGACAGTCCGGAAATAAAAAAATAATATTATGGGATTTTTTTTGGAATTAGATTTGTGAATCTGAAATTAAGGTTTTTTGAGGCCGTTGGAGCGATGTGCTCTTCCACAATTCCAGTAGCCTGTTATTTCCTCCAGCGAGGGAATCCCTGCCTTTCCCTAACTTCCATCTCCGAACTACCATCTCCCAGGTGGGTCTCGATCTCGATCTAAAGTCTTTGAAATTTCTTCACAATCACACGCTCAATGACAAAAAAGTTACCTATCTCAGGCCTATACTGGTATATGTTTAAAAGCGCTTCCACCAATAGAATGTTTCACTGTTCTGAGGTCCATCACTCCAGGTTGGGCTACCAAATGTCAGAGGAATGCCCGAGATTCTTAAGGGGTTAAACAGCCATGAGATTTATCAGGAATAGCATCACCGTCAAGATAAGTCTGCTTGTGTTCAGCAGCGCTTGCCTGGTTCTGGCGGTCGTTTTGGGATGGATTTATTACAACTCCCGTGACCTGATTCAGGAAGAGGCCGAGGCTACCGCAAGAAACCTTACGAGGGCGCTTGGCAATGCGATAGAGCAGGAGTTTCAGGTTGTTGCAAAATCGGTAGACGACCTGGCCGCTTCACTAGAGACTTTTTCATGGGATGAGCAAACACTTTTAAGACGGGTTGAACGCATGGTTCGTGAGACACCCAAGGCACAGGGTATTGGCGTGGCCTTCCTGCCCTTCAAATTTAAACCCGATGTTGAAAAATACGCTCCTCATTTCTTCTGGTCAAAAGGTGAGATAGCCTTCAATCAACTTGGAGATAGGGCGTTTGATTATTTTTCAAGGGACTGGTTCCGTTTTGCTGTTGAGCGAGGCAAGCCGGTCTGGATCGAGCCATATTTCGACAAGGAAGTGGGACGAGCGGTGATGAGCACATATTCCCGTCCTCTGTTCAAGAAACAGTCCGATGGCTCCGGTGAACAAATTGTGGCCGTGGTTACTGCGGAAATTTCTATTCAGTCGCTCAACGAGTTGATCAATAGTGTGAAGGTTTATCAGACCGGATTCTGTGTAGTTATGTCGGACAAAGGGGCGTTAATCACCAGTCGTGTCCCCGAACGTATAGGCAGGATGACCATATTTGACATTGTTGATTTGTACAAGCCGTCTGAAGGACGGCAACTGGCCCAAACAATTCTCTCAAAAGAACAGGGATTTGAAGACATAGGCTCTGCAATGACTGGAGAGGACAGTTTCATCTTCTTCAGTCGCTTTTATCCTCAAGGATGGATAGTCGCCACCATAATGCCCAAACGCGAGATGTTCGCAAAGATTGACGATCTGCATCACCAGACAGTTATGATGGCAGTCTTGGGAATAACTCTTCTCGTTATCCTGGCGGTTCTTGTCGCCCGTTCAATCAGTCAACCGCTAAAGAAGATGGCGTCAGAAACGATCCGTGTGAGACAAGGAGATCTTGATGTTGACCTGAGTTCCATCCGTGGCGACGATGAAGTCGGCCAGCTGGCCCGGGCGTTCACCGACATGACAAGAGGTCTAAAAGATCGTGAGCGTATAAAAGACACGTTTGGACGATACCTGACACAGGAGGTCGTTAAACGGCTGCTCGACTCCAAGGAGGGGATAGAGCTTGGCGGTGAGACCAGGGAGATATCCATGATGATGTCTGACCTTAGAGGATTTACGGCCCTGACGTCAAGCATGAAGCCAGAGGATGTGATCAAGTTCCTGAACCGCTATCTTGGGAGGATGCTGGAAGTCATCCTGGATCACCACGGCATAGTGGATGAGATAATAGGAGACGGTATACTGGCCTTCTTTGGGGCGCCTGAGACTTTGGAAAATCATCCCGAGTTGGCTGTAGCCTGCGCAATTAACATGCAGATCGCCATGAATGACATAAACATCCAGAACGAGGCGGATGGACTGCCTCACCTTGAAATGGGAATAGCAGTCAACACCGGTGAAGTCATAGTCGGCAACATAGGGTCTGAGAGACGGACCAAATATGGGGCGGTCGGGTCTCAGGTCAACTTTACGGGCAGAGTGGAATCCTTCACCGTGGGTGGCCAGATTCTCATCAGCGAGGCGACGTACAAATCGCTCTCTGAGAAACTGGAGATCAAGGACGTCATCGAAGTTGAGATGAAGGGTGTGCCGGGCAAGGTAAAACTCTATGACGTGAAGGCAATCAAGGGAACGCATGCGGCCAAGGCCCCGGATAGAGATGAAACTCTGGTTCAGTTGAAGCAAGTTGTCACTCTTTCGGTCTTCGGGATGGATCAGAAGATTCTCACAGGGACGGGCAGACCGGCAGTGATGACACACGCCTCCATGATGTCGGCCAAAGTGATATTCTTTGAAGAGGTTGCCAAGTGGGAAGACTTACGGATGCTGTGTAACCCCGAATCATCGGCAGAATTGGACGCCGAGATCTATGGGAAGATAATCTCCGTGACACCGCTCGAAAAGGGTCATGAAACGCTGGTCCGTTTCACCTCCGTTTCAGCAAAAGCCTACCGGATGCTGAGAGAATTGCTTGTTCCCAACTCTGGACATTAGTCAGAGTTGTCTGAGCAACAAACAGCCCGTATGACCTTTTTTGACATTCCACGGCGGAAGATATGACCTGAAATGAATGCCACTAACACTTAAAAAATGAATCGTGGAACAGAATTTCCGAATGATCGTCGGTGTACTCAACCGGTAGAATTTCTGGGTGATTGTAATAAAATCTGGATTATCCTAGAGCAACAAAAGTTGCCTCAAAGTTGACATGCGATCCGGGCTGAAATAACTTGAGTGATTGAACTGGAGCTGGCGATTCATGGCTCCCTCACCAAAAAACTCGGCAGCTTAGGTTTATTGATCTTAGAAAATCACCGCAAAGGTGGCTCCGCCAGCCAGGCCATATTGTGTATTGGTGATAGTGACATCCTTCACTGTGTCAATGCCTGGCGCAGTAAACTGAAGATCGGAATTGCCCCTGATGTTCACATACGTCCCC
>CAZIVV010000294.1:0-2275 GCA_964542775.1 uncultured Desulfomonile sp. | reverse complement strand
TAAAAGAGCAATAGGAACATGTAATATATTAGCTCTACCACCACCTAAACCCTGCCAGATTCGCCCACTCATCAACCTCATAAATATTCCCATGCGTCATCGGTTAAGGCTTGCTTTATATAGCACTCCTCTCTTTTGATGCAATCCAAGTTATATGATAGTAAAGATAGCCTGGTTAATAACATATAAATATTATAGAGACTCTCTTAGATCCGAAAGGGGGTCGATTGAGTTGACCAGGCAATATTCATTCGATGATAAAAATCTAATTGAGCGGACGCTTTGTGAGCTATTTCCGCGGGAATGGCTCAGAGGCAAAGCGAAAGAGACAGGACTGATAAAGCGCGAGCGCAAGATCGATCCCGTGATCATGTTCTGGACACTGGCTATAGGTTATGGGACATTTCTGCAGCGAACCCTTGCTGGTCTGAAGCGCAACTATGAGTCGGCATCAAATCTGATTTTAAGTGATAGCAGCTGGTATTATCGCTTTACCCCTGAACTAGTAACCTTCCTCCGCGAATGCGTATCTCATGGCCTCGAACATTTGGCTCAAGAGCCCAATCGAACCCTCAGTGATCGGCTATCGCCTTTCGAAGACGTGTTGATCCAGGATAGCACCATTATAAGGTTGCACGAAAAGCTGGCTGATATCTGTCCAGCTACCAGATCACGCAACGTGGCAGCCGGTGTCAAGGTTGCGGTATTGACCAGTGCCATAGCCAGCGACCCTAAGAGCGTGGCATTGTTCTCTGAAAACACCAATGAACTGAAGACACTCAAGATAGGACCATGGATAAAGGATCGCATCCTGCTTATCGATTTAGGATTCTATAAGTATCAAGTCTTCGCCCGCATCAAGGAAATGCCATAGGAGTTTAAGGAGCGAGGGTATTTCCTCGCAGGTTCTCGAATAAACCCTGTTATTATGATAATGTGATACCCTTAAATATGTTAGATGGATAGGTGAGAGCGATGTGTGCTGGAGAGAAGATTATGGCTCAAGGATTATCTGCTTTTTGCATAGTTCTTTTTATAATTGCTATGGCTGCAGGAGTTGATGCACAATCCATGCCAGGATCTCAAGTGCATGGAAACCCAACTGCAATTGCGTCTTCTGAAAATAATAATATAGAAATCCTTGGATTAGACTCCTCGGCTTTCCCAAAGATGAAGGTAAACCTTTTTATCAATAAATTTTGCGCCTTATCTGGCAACCTAAAAAGTGAGAACTTCAAGGTTAAAGATGATGCAAATGATATAGCTATCGACAATTTCTACTTCACGGGCAATGCATCAGGCCATAAACTTGACCTCGCTATAGTATTTGATACTTCTGGGAGCATGGATAATGAAATAAAGGCACTACAATTGAAGGTTCGAGACCTTATAAGCAAAATAAACTCCAGCAAGCTTGACGCGAAATACTCCCTGATTACATTCAAGGCAGATGTGGAAGCGGCTAAGGTCAACTGGACCAACGATACAGGTTACTTCATTGATGCAATTGAAAAGCTCTCCGCATCAAGCGGAGACAGCGGACCAGAAAACTCGCTTAGCGGAATAGAGACCGTGTTATCCTTTGGATTTAGACCTGATGCCCAGAAAGTAATCCTCGTGATAACAGATGAACCCTCTCATCAAAAGGGAGATGGTTATCGCAATTCAACTTACACAGTAGAAGACGCAAATAAGAACCTATCAACCTCTGGTGTTATTCTGATAGCAGTGTCACCTGATTTCCGCAATCCAAGTGTTGATCCTGGAGTGCCACGCTCGGATCTGCCAAAGTATGCGGATATGAGAGTGATAGCGAATGAAATCGGCTTGTGGATCGATATCAATTCCGCTGATTTCTCGACCATACTGGACCAGTTCAAAGGGATTCTTACTGGGACATATGCGATCGAGTACACCTCGCCAGACCAGACACCTGGCAAGAACAGGACTGTTTTAGTTTCTGTGGACGCGCCAGGGTGTGTTGCAGGTAGCGATTCTGGTGCATATACCTCGCCAGGTAGTGTAGCAAGTCCGAATGGTCCTCCCACAATTGATAACCTGACTTCGGATAAGACAAGCCCACAGGATGCAGGGACGGCAATTAACTGGACGGCAAATGCAGTCGATCCAGATGGGGATCTGATACTCTACAAATTCCTCCTGGACGGAAGACCAATGACTCCCTGGGCAGAGGACAAGATATGGACATGGATGCCGGGACAGGCCGGACGTTATCGGATCGAGGTTCAGGTGAGGGATGCAAAGCATGCCAGTC
>CAZIVV010000293.1:0-87338 GCA_964542775.1 uncultured Desulfomonile sp. | reverse complement strand
GTAGACTGCAAATTTATTCCAGAACCTGATTAACGAAGCCATCCGTCATTATTTACGACCACACAAGGAGAACAATATGCGCGTTGACAAGTTCACTCTTAAATCTCAAGAAGCCTTGGAAACCGCTCAAAATATGGCGTCTCAACGAGGCAACCCCCAGGTAGAGCCTGAGCACCTGCTAGTGTCCCTCATGTCTGATGATTCAGGGATCTGTGTTGAAATAGTAAAAAAACTTGGTGAGGACATCGAACGGTTCAGGAACGAGGTCCTTCAGCTGGTTGAACGCCTGCCCAAACAGAGCGGGGCCAGCGCCGAACGATATTATTCAAACCATTTGAGAGCAATACTCGAAGCGGCTTTCAAGGAAATGGAGCAACTCAAGGACGAATACGTTTCTGTCGAGCACATCCTTCTCGCCATGACAGATGCCTCGGGGACTGCAGTAGCTCGGTTGCTGAAATCGAGGGGCATAACCCGAGACCGTATATACACGGTTTTGAGTGAGATACGGGGCACTCAGAGGGTAACCGACCAGTCCCCCGAGGAAAAATACCAGGCGCTCAAAAGATTCACCAAGGATCTTACCGAACTTGCCAGTAAAGGCAAACTCGATCCTGTCATAGGACGTGACGATGAGATCAGGAGGATAATTCAGGTTCTGTCACGTCGGACCAAGAACAACCCGGTTCTCATAGGCGATCCGGGGGTAGGGAAGACAGCCATTGTGGAGGGGCTTGCCGGCCGAATAGTTAGCGGAGACATCCCTGAGTCATTGAAAAACAAGCGTGTGCTAGCTCTTGATATTGGTCAACTGATTGCCGGCGCCAAGTACCGGGGTGAATTCGAGGACAGACTCAAGGCAGTGCTCAAGGAGGTAACAACGTCTGCTGGTGAGATAGTCCTCTTCATTGATGAGATGCATACTCTCGTAGGCGCAGGGGCAGCAGAGGGAGCGGTGGACGCATCGAACATGTTGAAGCCAGCTCTGGCCAGAGGTGAATTGAGGGCTGTTGGAGCGACCACCATCAACGAATACAGAAAATATATTGAGAAAGACGCTGCCCTTGAGAGACGTTTTCAACCAATTTACGTGGCTGAGCCCAGTGTCGAAGATTCGATCTCTATCCTGAGGGGACTAAAGGAACGGTATGAATTACACCACGGAGTCAGAATCCAGGATGCAGCCATTATTTCCGCGGTTACACTTTCGCACAGGTATATCACGGACAGGTTTCTACCAGACAAGGCCATAGATCTGATAGACGAGGCCTCATCAAGGTTGCGAATCGAAATAGATTCCTTGCCAACCGAGATAGATGAGATAGATAGAAAAATAATTCAGCTCCAGATTGAACAACAGGCCCTGAAGAAGGAATCAGACCCCGGCAGCAAGGAAAGGCTCGAGAAGGTTGCTGCGGACATATCGAGGTTGTCCGGTGAATCTGAAGAGTTGAAGAAGAAGTGGCGGAAAGAAAAAACGGTAATATCAGACATAAGACAGCTCAAGGAACGCCTGGAGCGCTCCAGGGTGGATGCTGTGCGCGCCGAGAGAGAGGGAGATCTCAACAAGGCTGCGGAGTTGAAATATGGATTGCTGATTTCGCTCGAGAACGACATCAAGTCAAAAAATGAGGAGTTATCGGCAATTCAGCAGAACGGTGGTCTACTGAAAGAGGAAGTTGGTCCGGAGGACGTGGCAGAGGTTGTGGCCAAATGGACTGGTATCCCGGTATCCAGGATGCTTGAAAGCGAGGTCAACAAGCTGCTCAAGATGGAGGACAGGATCTCCATGAGAGTCATTGGTCAATCTGAAGCCATAGTAGCTGTCTCTGATGCTGTAAGACGGGCGCGTTCAGGACTCCAGGACCCAAACAGACCAATAGGATCATTTATATTTCTTGGACCGACCGGTGTTGGAAAGACAGAACTGGCCCGCGCTCTGGCAGAATTCCTTTTTGATGATGAACAGGCAATTGTACGGGTAGACATGTCCGAATACATGGAAAAACACTCTGTTGCTCGCCTGATCGGAGCTCCTCCAGGATATGTAGGCTATGAGGAAGGAGGCTACCTCACCGAGGCTGTAAGACGCAGGCCATATTCAGTTGTGCTGTTCGATGAAATTGAAAAGGCGCATCCGGAAGTCTTCAACACCATGCTTCAAATTCTTGATGATGGCAGACTTACTGATGGTAAAGGTAGGACTGTAGATTTCAAGAATTGCATCATCATCATGACTTCCAACATAGGATCCACAGAAATCAGCGAATATGCCGGAAAAGATGAGGACGCCATGAGATCGCGGGTTATGGAAGCGATGAGGTACCATTTCAAACCGGAATTCCTCAATCGTCTGGATGACATAATAATTTTCCACGCGCTCCGGAAAGATGACATCAAGAAGATAGTGGACATTCAGATCGGGCGCTTGAACAAGCGTCTTGCAGATTCGAAACTGTCCATCAACCTGAATGCGCAGGCGCGTGAAATGTTAGCCGATGAAGGTTTTGATCCTGCCTACGGGGCCAGGCCCCTCAAAAGGGCTATACAGAGACTTGTTGAAAATCCCCTGGCATCGCAAATCCTGTCAGGAAGATTCGCTCCAGGTTCGGTTATCAACGTGTCGGTCACTGGTGATCATTTTGTTTTCGATTAATTCCCGGCATCAACAATCGCCATCATCATCGAATGAATGGCCGATTTGCAAAAGTGAGCCGTTTTTGGAAAATGAATAGCTCACAGAGGCAAATCGTGATAAAAAATTGTGGTCTGAAGCTACTGCTTTGGCGAAATTATGAAAATGAGGTAAAGGGGCTATGCAGATTAACATTGAGAAGAATTTGGTTGAATTTACTCCTGAAAATGCTGATGAAACCGCGAAGCTTGAGACTTTGTGGCGTGTAATGGTTGATTGCGCAAGATTCAACAAGAAAATGGTTCCAGTCGGTGAATATATCCCTCAAGTAAATAAAATGGCCAGGTTTGCCCTTGAAGGCGCCCAGTCAGGTTCAGCTCCTGAATTTCCTGAAATTAAGGTTGATAAAGACTGTAGAGCTTTCTGTCAGACCTGCAACAAATACGTCATGCTGAAAAAAGGCGACAAAATTCCTCCTTGCTGTGGCAAGCTCATGGAAATAATGGACTAATTAAAAGCCTCCCAGTTCGGGGAGGCTTTTTTTCGCCAGCTTCTCCAGTTTAACTCTTTTGCCCTGGTGTGGAGATTTTGACACCAGAGATGCCGTTTTGCGCCCTGACAATACAGGGCTTGTTGCCCTCACGCCAGTCTTACAGACCTTAAAGCTTTGCCAGAAGGTCAGACCGTTTTCCACACTTAACTTGTTACAACCGCATATGTGACTCTCTGTCTGAAAATACCCTTGAGTTAGCCTTTGCTGTGTGTTGGCTTTTTACATGTCCCTCTTTAGGCTGACTCAATCGGTATGAACACTCGAAATCGGCCTGATGTCAGGCAATCTCCTGATGAGTTTTAACAAAGACCAGCACATTGCCCTGTAAATTGGCCATGATTCGACTGTTCTGGAGCGCTGGATTTTTTGTCTCTGTTTCCACAAGGGCTTGAATTCCCTCAGTCCATCGATGATACCCCGGAGAGCTGGATT
This sequence comes from uncultured Desulfomonile sp., assembly GCA_964542775.1. Taxonomy (GTDB): domain Bacteria; phylum Desulfobacterota; class Desulfomonilia; order Desulfomonilales; family Desulfomonilaceae; genus CAITZA01. The sequence continues at coordinate 83,718 of CAZIVV010000293.1, read as the reverse complement.
CGGCGCTGACAGGCCGTATTTCAGGAATGAAAGCGCTAATGTGGCCAGGATGTTCACTGGCAAAGCCAAGAAGAACAACGTTCCGGGATAGTTCTTTACCAAGGTCCATATCCGGTTACGGAAACCGTGATAAACAGCAAAGTCTCCGTATCTGCCCACTGTTTCAGAACCCATGTGACGCACAACCGCATCCTTGATCAAAATGCATTTGTGTCCGTTGAGTCTTAGCCTGAATCCCAGATCTACATCTTCACAGTAACAGAAAAAATTCTCGTCGAAACCATTCACCTCCCTGAGCGCGTTCAATCTGTACAGAGCGGCTGCAGCGCAAGGTGAAAAGATCTCTCCGTCTGCCTCCAGATCGAGTGTTGGGCGATCAATGGCTCCTCTCCAGAAAAAACCGAAGCCCGAGTAAACATCTCCGAGGCCGTCTAACAGGCCGGGATCCCTGTGTTGTAGCTGAACAGAACCAAACATCGTGACGCCAGGATACCGCAGGGCGCCGTCCATGAGTCTTGCAAGCCAGTTATCATCGGGGAATGCGTCAGGGTTCAAGGTCGCTACCCATGTTGTATCAGCTTGTTTTATCGCCACGTTATTTGCAGCTGCAAATCCAGTGTTTTCTTTGAGGGCTATCAGTGTGAATCGGTCATCGAGATCCTTCAGAGCGTCAGGAGAATTGTCCGTTGATCCATTGTCAACGATAATGGCCTTGAAAGAAGAATAGGTCTGGTTCATCAGGCGCTCGATACAGTGACCGATGCAAGCCGCCCCGTTGTAATTAACTATTATGACTGTAACTGAATTCATGTTGTATTACTGTCGGTTGTGTCTCATTATCTGTGGCTTCAGGGATCCTGACGCGCCAAAACATTTTGATTATTCGATCATAACTGAGTATCATTACATGCCTTGTGAAATAAGACTATACGCAAAAGCCTTTATTTTTAACTGTTAACATTTTGGGACCAGAGAGAAAATACTGTTGATGACTCACACAATTGATTCCAGAGGACAGATGCGGGTTTATGTGTCAGGACATACCGGTATGGTTGGTTCGGCGCTATGCAGGAAACTTGCCGCCAATAATTACAATGTGGTCAAGCCATCTCAAAGGGTCGATCTTACCAATCAACAGGCAGTGAAAGGGCTTATAGCCGAGATGAATCCGGACTGGATTTTCTGCGCAGCAGCGAGGGTAGGGGGCATACGCGCCAATTCTACCTATCCGGCCGATTTCATTTATGACAATTTGATGATTGAGAGCAATGTTATTCGGGCGGCGTATGAGAACAATACAAAAAAACTGCTATTTCTGGGTAGTTCATGTATCTACCCGAGGAACTGCCCTCAACCCATAAAAGAGGAGTATCTGCTCTCAGACTACCTCGAGCCCACCAACAAGCCCTACGCCATCGCCAAGATAGCGGGTATAGTAATGGCTCAGTCATTCAACAGGCAATATGGATGCAATTTCATTTCAGTGATGCCATCCAATCTGTATGGTCCAAATGACAATTTCGATCTTAAAGATTCCCATGTCATACCGGCGCTATTGCGAAAGACGCATGAGGCCAAAGTTCATGACGACCCATTTGTCGAAATATGGGGAACCGGTAAGCCTTTCAGGGAATTCCTGCATGTCGATGATCTGGCGGACGCATGTCTGTTCCTGATGGAGAATTATGATTCTCCTGAATTGATCAACATCGGGTTCGGTAGTGACCAGACAGTGCTGGAACTCGCCGTCACAATTAAAGAAGTCGTCGGTTACAGGGGTGAGATCAGGTTCAATGTTGACATGCCCGACGGGACCCCAAGAAAGCTGCTGGATGTTTCCAGGCTAAGATCCTTGGGATGGAAGCCATCCATAAGTCTCAAAGAAGGTCTTAGCCAGACCTACAGCTGGTATGTTGAAAATGAACGTTCAGCGCGAAAATGACCTCATAGTACCAAACATTCTCTAATTACCTGAAGAGCCTGTGGAAAAACCATTAGCATGGCAGGCGATACGGACGTCGCTGTTAGCCAACTTCCAACGCCTTTAGATTAATGTCAACATACTTGGGCGGGGTAGACTCTTTTACGGCCTGCCTCATCACGCTCATATCAAATGGCAACAGACCTCGTCGCGTCAGAATTCCGAGCATGACCACATTCGCGCTTTCTGACAGACCAAGTTCTTTGGCTTTTGCGCTGGCGTCGACTGGGATTACAACATCCGTGACTTTCAGAAGCTCGGTCTCAATCTCTTGGAGGCCGGGATACCCCGACAGACCCAGCCTTACCGAGAGTGGCTGAAATTTCTGGGTGTTGTAGATTACGGTTCCTTGAGTCTTCAGGAAAGGTATTGCCCTGAGAGCTTCCAGGGGCTCCAGAGCAAAAACTATGTCAGCCGTACCTTTGATGATCAGTGGGCTTCCATTCAAGCTGTTTCCTATGCGCAATGTGGAAACAACCACTCCACCTCTCTGGGCCAGACCGTGTGTCTCTGATCCGATGGCCTCCATTCCCTTGATGCTTGCAGCCTTCGACAGAATGCCTGTCACCGAACCTATACCAAACCCACCAACCCCACAGACGTAAATGTTTAGAGCGGTTGAAGTCATTTTAAACCCTCCTGAAATCATCAATTCGTTTCATTGGTTTGTTTGGCAGCGGGCAAGTCTGAACGCAGCTTGCGCAACCTATGCAAAGATCCGTGTTGATCTGGACCTTACCCTCGTCTGTTGATTCAATGGCCGGGCAGGCAAATTTTTTGAGGCAGTTCTGGATGTTCTTACAGATACTCAGGTCTATCCGTAGCGGATTGGCCAGTTTTCCAGCCTTTTTTTCAATTCTCGATCGACGCAAAGCGCACGGTTCATCCTGTATTACAACCGCCACGCCTCCATCCGGTGAATGGGCGAATTCAAAAGCTCTTTTTAGAGCGTCTTCTACCTTTGCGACATTATATGAGGGGACCCGCTCAACGAACTTCACTCCGAACGCTTTCAGGACATCGTCAATCATGATCCGCGGGGCCTCACCAGCGGAACCGAAACCGCTGTTAGGGTTTGGCTGATGGCCTGTCATGGCAGTGATGCCATTGTCCATGACCATGATCACCTGACGGCGCCTGTTGTAAACAGCGTTTACAATACCTGGCATGGCCGCATGAAAGAAGGTTGAATCACCCACAAAGCTCAGAACAGGCTCATCTGGAAAGGCCATTGAGAGCGCGCTAGCTGCAGGGGCCCCCGAACCCATGCAATAAAGAAGATTACCCAGACGGTAGGGTGGAAGAAATCCGAGAGAATAGCACCCTATGTCAGCCATGGAGAAAGCCTCCTTGTCCTTGCCCATGGCCCTCTTGGCCGCATAGAAGGCCGTCCTGTGACCGCATCCGGGACAGAGCTGAGGAGAACGGACAGGAACCGAAACCGAGGATTCTCTGGATCTGACACCTGAGTCGATACCTAAAATGTTTGAGATGATTTTGACCATCCTCGTGGGGTCGTATTCACCTATCATCAGTTCAAGCTCATCAGGCTGGCCTGATTTTCCGATGATCCTGGCGCCCACACCATTGTCGAGACACAGTAATTTAACCTCATTTTCAATTACAGGATCCAGCTCTTCAAAAACAAATATACGATCCGACTTACCGATAAAATCGAGAGTGACCTTCCTCGGCAGTGGATGGGTCATCCCTAGTTTCAGTATCTCTGCGCTTAGCCCGAGGTGTTCCAGGGCGCTTACTGTAGACTGAAAAGTGTGACCATAGGTAATTATCCTGATGGCTGGCTGCTCAGAACCGATCTTTACGATCCTGTTGATCAGATCATTGTCCAGCTCCTCCCTTATTCTAGCGAGATTCTCAAGGGCCTTTCTTTTCAATGGAGGGAAGGTTCCCGGCAGAGGAATGTATCCACCATCCCGTTCAAGGGTGTGATTGTCCCACTTGACAGGACGTTCGGTTTTGTCTATTTCGCCCAGCGTCACAGGACCTGTCTGATGACACGTGCGTGTAGTAGTCCTCACAAAGACAGGCGCAGCGTATTTTTGGGAAACCCGCATGGCCAGCTTGAAATAGTCTTTGGCCTCCTGGGGCGTTGCCGGTTCCAGGAAGGGCAGGTAGCCTATCCTTGCGTAGTATCTGTTGTCCTGCTCATTTTGTGAACTGAGATGTCCTGGGTCATCTCCGAGGATTACTACAAGGCCTCCGGGCATGGTCAGGTAGGCAAGCTGAACTGCAGTGTCGGAGGCGACATTCAAACCCACCGATTTCATCCAGCAAACAGAAGGCCTACCCACTATGGCAGAGGTGGCCGACACCTCCAGGGCTACCTTCTCATTTGTGGAAATCTCGAAAGAGATCCCCGCCTTTCCGGATATTGCCAGCAATGCGTTTGCCATTTCCGCTGTGGGGCTTCCTGGATAGCAGGCTGCAACCTGAACTCCGCTCTCGATCATCCCCCTGACGAATCCATAATTCCCCATCACATTGATGACGCCACCTTCTGTACCCAATAACTGATCGAATTCTGACATCTGCTTCCTCGTATCTGCGATTTTACTGAAGTAATGCCGATCTCAAACGATCCTGTACCAGTCGTTCAGTCCCTTTTTGATTCAGTCAAACACGTTTAAAAACGTATCAAACAAATGTCCTGGATTCCACTGAACCCGGGAAAATACAGCCGGTATTTTTACCTGAACTCGTTTCCGCGCCGAAGCATGGTCCATTATGATCTTTTTAAAATGTAAATCGTTATGCTTTGTACGGGAAATCCTTCTTCGGAAATTAAACAATTTTTCTTCTCACACGAGAAGTTTCTTTTCCGGAGCCTTCCGATGAAGCGATTTACAACCATTCTATCCCTGTCGGCGAGGACAACAATGCCTTGGGGGTTCAGAGCGCTAACGATAAGATCGGTCAGGGAACCATGGAAGAAATAGTCGTACACTATCTCTGAGCCGATTATTATGTCATAGGGCCCCACCTGTGAAGGGAATTCCCAGTCCAGACGCATGAACCGCATTTTTTCACTCAGGGCCCCGTTAGCTACAACGTTTGCTCTTGCCGCATCCAGCGCCTTGGTAACGTAATCGCTGAACGTGACGTTTGCTCCTCTGATGCTGGCCACAAGTCCGGGAAGACCAACTCCTGAACCTAATTCAAGAAGGTCCCTGTCAATGACATCCAGCTCTGATTCTATTAGACGAGCCAGAGCCAGAGACGCGCTTGTGAGGCCCCACCAGAATGAAATACGCTCTCCTGATTCAGCTTCAGGGGCTGGAGAGATCAGGTTCAAGTCGAGTTTTCCAACTTTTATTGCTGTGGTATTGGGCGATTCTTGATTCAATAGCGTTTCTCTACTACTATCAATGACATTGTTCATGGCAAACATTTTATGGCTTGCCAAGGTAGACTCCATCATGTTCCAGGTTTACAAAGAACGAGTCATTCATGTCCAGCCTAAGGTTAAGAGCGCCGGCAAAGATAAACATTTTTCTGAGCGTTTTATCAAAGCGCGCTGATAATTATCATGAACTCGAAACCCTCTTTCAGGCAGTTGAATTATACGATGAAATAATCATTCGCAAGAAAAAGGGCAAGTCGAGACTCGTAGTAGAAGACTACCCAGAGTTGCAAAATGAAAACAACCTCATTCTGAGGGCGATCAGATGGCTTGAACAGGAATGCCAGCTCAGACTCGAGGTAGACATCAATTTGCGCAAGCGTATTCCCGTTGCTGCCGGGCTCGGTGGTGGAAGTTCCGATGCAGCCGCAACGCTTGTCGGCATAAAAAAACTTTTCGAACTAGACCATTTGACAGATTCGGACATAAAGCGTGGCGCACTTTCGCTGGGAGCCGACGTTCCTTTTTTCCTTTTGGGTGGATCAGCTATAGGCCATGGTATTGGCGAAATTCTGACTCCGGTAGACGTTAACAAAGATTACGCAGTCATGTTAGTGAATCCGGGCTATGCGGTCAGCACTGCCCAAATCTTCGCCGCATTCTCCAAAACCTTGACAGCATCCCCAAAAAAAGGTACTTTGCAGGGATTACTTGATCAGGGTGTTGAATTGTCGCAACTGCTGTTCAATGATTTACAGCCGGTTGCAGAGATGATTTATCCTGGAATAAGGTCGATCAGGGAAACATTTGTTGATGCCGGGGTGACTGAAGTATTGATGTCAGGCAGTGGGCCTACAGTTTTTGCTATGGGAGAGCCAAGCAGGCTTGAATCAATCGGTGGACTTTTTGGTCACCATTATAAAATAATACTCACCCGACCACGTTCAACCGGCATACTGATTGACTAAAACGATATAAGGCCTATTAGTAGCCTTTACGTTGGGGTGTCGTCAAGTGGCAAGACACGGGTCTTTGGATCCCGCATTCGGAGGTTCGAATCCTCCCACCCCAGCCAACTATTTCGGTGATGTTTTTCGCCAATGAGGTCGTAAATGCCTTCTAAAACTCGTGAAACCAGAGAAGAACAGAAATCAAGACTTTCTATTGCCATTCAAAACCGCACCCAGCTACTCGTCGAACGGGGCTCGGATGAAAAGGCTCAGGCCAAAGACCCGCAGATAAAAAGCTTCAAGGCAAAAATCAAGCAGATTAATGGCGCCATAGCAAGAATTGACTATTTGATGGATCAGAATTCAAAAATGGCCGATAAAAGGGCCCAAAAAATTGCTGAGGCTGCAGCTGAACGTGCCGAGATGATAAAGCCCGGAGCAAAGCCAAAGAGCAAGAAGAAGGTCGAAGAGCCAGTTCCGGAACCAACCAAAAAGGGCGGTAAATCGAAGGGTAAGCAAAAGGCTGAGGGCAAGAAATAATTATTTGCCTGCTTACCAGTATCGGACTCGCGCACAAATAAGTTTGTGTCATCTGATTGGATCTCGCAATCGGCGCCTGATCCAGTCAGGTGTTGTTGACATCAAGCTCATGTGTTTTTGCGTCTGATTTCCGAACAGAGAACTTATGGACAATATTAATATTTTTCAAATATTACAGAAACTTGTTCTCATAGCTCCGGGCTTTTTGCTGGCTATCACTGTTCATGAATTTACTCACGGCTACGTCGCCTACCGCTTTGGTGACCCCACGGCAAAAATGTCAGGTCGCCTCACGTTTAATCCTCTCAGTCACCTCGATCCCATTGGAACCCTGGCTCTGGTCCTGACCCAGATGATAGGGTGGGCGAAGCCGGTGCCGGTCAATCCACGTTATCTGGCAAATCCACGTTCGGACATGTTGTGGATCAGCCTGGGTGGTCCGGCCGCCAATCTCTTGACTGCTGTAATTCTTGCCATGGGCCTGCATTTCATGGACTACTTTTTTGGCTATTCAATGTTGCGGGGATCTTCCGACTACATCCTCCAACCCCTTCGTTACATCATTTTCTTCGGGATTCAGATCAATATCGTGCTAGCTATATTCAACCTTATACCGGTTCCTCCACTAGACGGTTTTAGTGTTCTTGCCGGTATTTTGCCCCGGAAATATGCCTATCAGCTTGAAAGACTGGAACCCTACGGGTTTATCATTCTGCTAATATTACTACTGTCAGGAGTGATCTCCTACATCATAGTCCCCCCGATAATGTTTATTCAGAGCCTTCTCCTGTTGCAATTCTGAGAATTGAAATGCCGTATGAGGTGAAGCTCGAAAACTTTGAAGGTCCTCTCGATCTTCTGCTTTACCTCATAAACCGCAATGAAGTCAGCATACTGGATATCCCGATTGCTCTAATAACAGATCAGTACCTGGCGACACTGGAAACGGTAAAATCTGTTAATCTCGAGCTTGCCGGTGAATATCTGCTAATGGCCTCGTACTTGACGCAGATAAAGTCGGCCTGTCTTTTGCCTGCGCCTCCCAGTGAGGATCCTGAAGATCCCGGAGAAGACCCTCGTCAGGAACTGATTGCCCATCTACTTGAGTATAAGCGTTACAGGGAAGTGTCTCAGCTTCTCGATTCATCGCATCTGCTGGGAAGAGAGGTATTTGGTAGAGGTAGCTATCCAGAGGCTGAAGATGATGCAGAAGCCTCCCAGGGTCTGAATGTTTGTCTCGACGATCTCATAAAGGCCCTCAGGGATGTTGTTGAGAGGACTTCCAGGCTGGACCTGCTGATTGTTGAGCCTGAAATTCTGGACATCAAGGACAAGATAAAGCTCATAATAGATCTTATTTCAAAAAGACAATGGGTAACTTTCAGATCTCTGTTCGACGATGATTTAACCCGAACGCAGATTATCACTACTTTCCTGGCGCTTCTCGAAGTGGTAAAAATGGGGATCGCCACAATCTATCAGGACGTTCCTTTTGGGCCAATACTCATATCCAGGAAATGATCATTCCTGAAGACTTCCAACCAATTCATGCCTGTTATGAAATGATTGTAGTGAGAGGAGAATGACATGCAAAAAAAAATCCAGCGCTCGATGCTAATATTACCGGTTAATGTTTCAAAATTCGTCGAAAAAGCGCACACGAGGGGAGCTGACGCCATAGTCCTGGATCTTGAAGATGCAGTCCCCATTGCTGAGAAGCAGGCTGCCCGATTGCTTGTGAAGGATTCGATCAAACTGGCGGGAAAAAGTGGATCAGACGTTCTTGTGAGGATAAACAACGACGACGATATGATTAGACAGGATCTGGAGGCATCCGTCATGGATGGGCTATCAGCGATCTTTTTTCCCAAAGTGGAGCGCCCGGAGCAGATAGTGGAACTGGAGAGCAAGATCAGTCAACTGGAGAGGGATAATTCTCTGGCTCCCGGTACTGTAAAGATATCGGTTCATGTGGAGGGTCCGCTCGGGATTCTCAACCTGAAGCACATTGCCGCATCCGGGGCCAGGATTGAATCGATCAGTCTTGGCGTGGATGATTACAGCCTTCAAATGGGTATCAGATTATCGGACACCGCTAATGAATTGCTCTTTCCGCTCGCCACAATCGCCACGGTCTCCAGGGCTTTTGGCTTGACGCCTCTGGGAGTCGCAGGGTCGGTTGCAGAGTTCAGTGACCTCGAAAAGTTCCGAAAATCAGCTTATCAGGCCAGAAACCTCGGGTTTTCGGGAGCCTACTGCATACATCCGCTGCAGGTCGCCATTCTGAACGATGTTTTTTCACCGTCACCCGATGAGATTATCTGGGCCAAGTCTGTTGTCGAGTGTTTCGAGGAAGCGCTAGGCAATGGCCGGGCATCTACGAGCCTGAACGGAAAGATGATAGACACGCCGGTCTACAAACAGGCTCTAGCAGCGCTGCAGATGGCTGAATCCATTTACGGATGATTGCGCTCAGAAATACGCCGCATGAGCCATTGAGGTCAAGACAATGCCCCATCGAGACTTTACAAGGTCAGCTTTTGAAGACAAGATCAAACAATATTCAGGCTTTCTTGGTGACCTGGTCAAACCTGTCCCAAATACTGGAGGAGGCGCAGCCAGCGCCTATGTTGCTGGAGTCGCTGTCAGTCTGATTCTGAAAATCTGTCTTATCGAATGCAATAGACTGCAGCATGACCAGGAAGGCCTCGTATTCTGGAAATTACTCTCTGAAAAATGTGAAAAACTGGCCATGTCATTCTTTGAGCAGGTTTCTCTCGATACTGAGGCTTACGAGGCCTGGTCTCGGGCAAGAAAAGGATTGAATAACCAACTGGATTGTGAATTAGCATTTGCTGGAGTTGTGGGCTCTCCGATAAAAATCATGGAAATGTGTGTCTCTGGCCTCCTGATCTCTTCATCGGCGCTGAACAAATGCAGGCGACATCTAGTGGCCGATATATGGGTATCAATCGAAATGTTGAAGTCAACCCTGCTCGGGGCTCAAAGAATAGCCGAGGCCAATTTTCTGCACTGTTCGTCCTTGGGCGATTCTCCGGAATTAAAGGCAAAAATGGTTTCTGTATTCAACGCCGGAACAGGTCTCTATGATGGTCTGATTGCCTCTCACTCGAAACCCGCCATAGTTGATCAAACTCACTAGATTGTAATTAATAGAATATCGTTGCATTTCAGAGGCTCAGGATGTCAATGCATGATCAGTTTGAATGAAGCGAGGCATCTGTAAAGCTTTTTAATCCGAAAACACTCACGGAGCTGAAAACACGATGAAGTTTGCCGCTGACAATTTACATGGACTGAATCCGGTGGTCATTGAATCGCTGGAAAAAATTGATGTGTCTCCAATCCACATGATGGTCAAACAGTTCGAAGATGTTAAGGCAGAGTTCATAGACATAAATCCCGGTCGACTGCCTCGCAAGAAAGAAGACAGAATGGCTTTCCTGGTCGAGAGCGTTCAGTCGGTCAGCAGACTGAGGTTGATCCTGGATAGTCCTGACCATCGTTTACTGGAGATAGGTCTGGGAGTTATTCGGGACAGGCCCGTGCTAAGCGCTTTGTCTCTGGAACCGGAAAAATTGCAGAAGATCCTGCCGTTGGCCAGAAAGCACAATGCCGAGCTGGTCATACTGCTTATGGATGAAAATTCATTTACCCCTCCCACAGTGGAGGAGAAAATCGGGCTGGCAATTCAATTGAGGCAAATGTGTCTGGAAGCTGGGCTTGAACATGAAGACCTCATTTTTGATCCTGTTCTGCCTAACCTGATGTGGCCAGACGCTATGATGAGGATTGGGGAAGCCGTAAAAACAGTCAGGCTGCTCTCCTCAGGCGCAATCTTTCAGGAGCCGGCAAGGACAATGTGTGGACTGTCCAATTTACGAAGCGGAGTCCAACGGCTGTTTTCAGCCAGCTATGAAACAACGGTCCTGTCTGCAATGGCTGGAGCGGGGCTTGAGATCCTCCTGGCAAATGCTCAATCCACTGAAATTACTGATAACCTATCGGTTCTTAAAGAATTCCAGTTGTGAGACGCTCCCATCATTGATTCCACAAGCCCAGGGCCGAATTTGGGATTGGGATAACAGGAATGGCTGATGAACCGTCACAGTATCGATGAAATAATCAAGCGCCATTCCGGATCCTCAACAGGGATCAAACACGGTCAACTCAATATCAGTCTCTGAGGATCTACCTGATTTCTCAAAATGGAGAGTTCATGTTCCGACGGAGGTTCCGCCTCGCATGCATGACTCACATCCATGGGAAATCCTGTCTTCTCAAGAATCTGCTCGGCGCTGACTCCTGGATATGTCTTGGCCAAAAACATTTCCTTCGTTTCTGGGTGGAAGTCCAGAATGGCCATGTTGGTCACCACAGCGATGGGGCCACCTCTCCGAAAGCCTGCATCGTGCCTGGATGTTCCTCCTGAAAGCCAGCCCGGACTAGTAAGGTAGTCCAGTTTTTCCACGAAACGTCTTTTCTCGTGTTGCATGAAAATTATGACTCCAGACGCCAGAGACGCTGCGTCGCAGGCTCCTCCACTGCCAGGAAATCTTGCTTTTGGCCTGTGATAATCCCCGAGACTTGTTGAATTCAGATTTCCATAGCGATCGATTTGGGCTGCGCCAAGAAAAGCGATGGTCCTGAAGCGTGGATTTGAAAGAATCGAAAAAGAATCTATCAAGCCCGTATTGAGACAGGTCCCTGACATGACCCTGGGGTCGGCGACGGCCAGGGGAAGTTCTTCAAGTCCAGGATCGATACCCCCTGTTTCAAAGAAGACCACTGCATTAGGGGCATGAATTCTCTTCGCCACTGTAGCCGCAAGCATCGAAACACCGGTTCCGGCAAAAAGAATGTCACCGTCTGCTATCATTCTTCCGGCGCTGATAGCCATCATTTCCAGTCTGGAATATTCAGTCAAGAGTAACCGCCTTACCTTCGATCGAGTCCACGGGCATAACCTAAAGACTCATCTGCTTTTATCCGTAATAAATCTCTTACACCTATTTTCTGCAGGTATGTCGCCTGGTCTGGCGCATCATAAACCCATTCCTGAAGATAATTCTCAAAAGCAGAATCATCAGAGGCGACACCCTGGTAAAGCCTTAGGTGAGAAGGATCATAATCGTAAAAATAATGGCAAGCGGTGGGGTGCGCAGAATATGGCTCATGCACAACCGCATCAACGAAAAAGGGGGGCAATGAATTCTGGTCTGGGTCCTGCCTGATAATATGCCGGGGCAGAATCTCCTCGCAAGTAACGATGACATGTCTTGATGCTTTGGCCTGTTCGAGATCAGCGAATGTCAGACCCTTTATCCGGACAGTCCCGTCTGTTCCAACGTATTGAGCGTGAAGCAGACAGACATCAGGATTAAGCGCTGGTAATAAAACAACTTTGTCTTCTTGAGAGGAAAAAGGGTTCTGTATTGTGTCAAGTTTCCTGATTGGAATTTTTGAGCGACCTCTCTCGCTGGCGGCAAAACCTTCCATCCTGATGAGATCGGTTTCAAGGCCCGATTTAGTCGCCATGAAAGGCAGCCCCATCGAACCGGCCAGGAATCGCAGACTCATCTGATAATTGGAGTAATCCTCAAAACGGATTGAACCGTTGCAAACTGCCTGTCGAAATCGTATGCATGTTGGAGCAAATCTGCCTGTCCCACCATACGCTATTTCCAGATGGCTCACACAACCTGCTCCAATAAGCAAGTCAAGCGCCTGCCCATGAGAATGGCACACAACGTGGAGATTCCTGATCCTTTGACGAATGATCTCCCGAGCCAAGAGCATCGGATTACGGCTCACTGTAAATCCGCCCAGCGCTACCTGGTCTCCGTCCTTAACCAATTCCGATACTGCCTGCTCCGCGCTCATCAGCTTCGCGTCAACTTCATCTCCATACATTTCTTTATGACCTCTGGAAGAATATACAAAATTATGTTTGGATATTTTACAATAAAATTTAGAGCTTGATTCCCAATGGTGGCAATGGTCTCTGACAAAACAGGACCTTCATAGCCACGGAGCATCTTGAGGTCAATTAGAACTGAATGTCAATCAGGTGTTGAATCTAATCCATTAATTTTCTACATTGCGTTCACCATTTCAAAGAAAGGGATGACTAATGGGTTTAGCCCCAAAATGAATAAAGTAGACACAGATATGAACAGATTTGAATTCGGTGAGAACTGGCGCAGCTTTCTGAAGACTTTGAATCCGTCGCGCATAGAAGTGGCGGAAAATTCACTCAGGGAAATGCTGGAACTGGAGAATCTTCGTGGTAAGAGCTTCCTGGACATAGGCTGTGGCAGCGGTCTGTTCAGCCTGGCTGCAAACAGGCTTGGAGCGACTTCAGTAATGTCTTTCGACTATGATGAGCAGGCAGTCGAATGCACGCGAGAGTTAAAACGAAGGTTTGCTGAGACTGACGATGCCTGGACAGTGGAACGCGGTGACGCTCTCGATGTGGAATATCTTCGGAAGTTGGGGCAGTTCGACGTTGTATACTCTTACGGAGTTCTTCACCACACCGGAAACCTCTGGAAGGCGCTAGAAAATGTGTCTGACTGTGTCAGCCCCGGCGGTAAACTGTTTATAGCCATCTATAACGATCAGGGATTGCCCAGCGCTTTGTGGCTCAATGTAAAGAAGACTTACAACCGTTTACCTGCATGGGCCAAACCATTGATGACCGCCGTTTTTGTTCCGGCCGCTGAAGCGCCTTATGTTGTGAGAGATATCATGAACGGAAAAGCGCCGTGGAATCACTGGATCACATATTACAGTCGGCGTGGTATGTCCAGGATGCATGACATTACAGACTGGGTCGGTGGCCTGCCTTTTGAAGTAGCAAAACCAGACCGCATTTTTGAATTTTTCAGGTCACGTGGCTTTATGCTGGATAAAATGGTGACTTGCGGTGGGGGACATGACAACAATCAGTTCGTCTTCACCAGGATGCCCGGATAGCCACCGACCATTTCGGTAAAGTGTCTTTCTGTAACTTCCATTAGACGCAGACTCTATGGCCCTGTCAGGCCTGAAGTCTAAAACTGGTTCTGATGTCACTATTGAACTCAACGAATACAAACAGCTCAGTCCACTATATGCCGAGTAAAAACCGTCCCGATACTTCCTGGATTTCTTTTAAACCGGTCCCAATCCAGAATCCTGGTTCAACCGATCAAGTTCAATGGCAAGTGACATGATGTAGAGTCAGTTTTTGAGGGGAATGCCAGCCTCTGGCGCGTAACGCCACAGCTATTTAACGACTCGATTCAATTAATAGGTTTTGTAAACAATTATTAGTGGTCTGTCAAATTGTTGTTCTATTAACCAGATCAGATACTTGATCTAAAAGCTATAGTGCTCTGTAATATAACTGTTTAAAGTTATGCTAACTAATCAGGGTTAATGTATTAAGATTCAACTGAGTCGGCGCCAAGCAGCGCAGAAAGTTAACCTTTCTCATTATTCCAATGACTCTGAATACTTGTGGTTATGGAAATTAGATCATCGCTATTGACATGATATGACATAATGATGGGTTAACATTAAATCCAGGAATTGGGAAAGTTCGAAGGGGTAGGGGGAATTCCAATCAACTTGTTGGGATTTATGTTGTATCCTCTCTGACTGTCCCAATTCCTGCAGTAGTGATTGTCATCAACCGGATTCCATGTCAGAGATTACGAGCTAACGTGGATTCGTAAATGTCTGACGTACATGCCTCCAAGATTCATCCTGAAATATTTATTCCTTCAATCTACTCTGAATTGACCGATTATTTATTTCGAACATTGTTCGGACTCTCATGAAAAATTTTTAATTGGGGAAATTGTCAATCTAGAGTCTTCAGAGAAGTGTTTACGATAACCATTTGAACTGTTGTAGTAAACTCCACTAGATCACAAACCATTCAAGCTGACGAAGTGATTCGGCTCAATATGTTCCGGCGATCAGACACCGCAATCATCCCGGCATGTTGTTCAATACGCCATTGTGTTATGGTAGTGATAATTGCCACAAAGACTGTTGACAATTCTGTGTGAATCGGGGCACTCTTTAAAAAGAATGTTCACGCCAGCCACTTGTAGCTTTCAGTAATAGCGCCTGATGACAAGGCATTCATAATTGAGTCATTTATAAGTCAAGATAGCCTGGGTGAATTTGTGATCCTTATATGCAGGGCGCACAGGTTATCTATGGCAGTTTGTTATGTAACTTTTTTTGTAGTGTTGCTACTCTGGTAATTGTAAACTCTCTGTGGGAATGATCTGAATCAATGCAAAATTGTATCTGTCGTGGGCTCATGAGGGCGAGGCTCAGCCATTTGATTTACCTCGTTGCTCTGACAGTGATTACGGATCTTTTGCTCAGGCCCATTGGATGAAGCCCATCCAGCGTATTTTAAATTTTGAGGCATTATATGCGTGAAATCAACGAAGAACTGGCTTCAATCATAGAAGCCCGAAAGAGCGAATTGACTCAGTCTATGATATTGGCCAGTGATGTGAATCCATTTGATCTATGGTCAGAGAAGATGGGTAAAGGGCTGGAACGGAAATACTGGAATTCAACCAATCATTTCATGTATCTGGTTGAATCATTGAGAGATTCAGACCCTAATCTCTTTGTGGATTACATAACCTGGGTAGAACAACTGCTAAAAGGGCTGAAATTTCCATCTGAATCCTTGGCCTCGATGCTTCAATACACAAAAAAGCTGCTAAAGGACCATGTGCCCTCTGGCATGGGCCACATAACTGATGAATATCTGGACATGGCCATTTCCAAGATTGGCTCGGATCATAAGGAGCATGAATCTTTCATCAGAAAAGACAATCCTTATCGGGAACTGGCCACGGACTATCTTGAGGCTCTGCTGAGAGGTGATCGTGCGACTGCCTCCAGACAGATCCTGGATGCGGCAAGTAATGGGATGAATGTAAGAAACATATATCTGGACGTTTTTCAGCCTTGCCAATATGAGATCGGTCGATTGTGGCATCTCAACATTGTGACAGTAGCCCAGGAGCATTTTTGTTCGGCTGCTACGCAGTTGATCATGTCACAGCTTTATCCATACATCTTCGCAACCGAAAAACGAGGACGAGCCTTCATCGGGACCTGTGTAGGCGGAGAACTTCACGAGATGGGTGTCAGGATGGTAGCGGATTTTTTCGAGATGGATGGGTGGGACACCTATTATCTCGGCGCCAATACTCCGGCTGACACAATTGTGGAGGCGGTACGCAAATATGATGCGGACGTGCTTGGACTATCTGTTTCCATGTCTTATCATATTAGCGTCCTGAAGGATCTTGTATCCGCGATTCGCCATGAATGTCAAAGTCACAAAGTTAAAATCATGGTAGGTGGCTACATCATAAACAACATTCCGGGTGTGTGGAAGAAAATTGGCGCAGACGCGTCAGCTCCAGACGCTTTGGGAGCTATTTCAGTAGCAAATGGACTTTTGGAGGGATAGCCCAAAAAATGGATAAACAGGTGTCTGAAGTGGGCATTGTGGTTTCCTGCAATGTTGACGGTGTCATAACTGAAGTAATTCGTGACGGGCAGGGGATAATTGATAAAAAAGCTCCCGGTAGGTCTTTCGCCACTATTTTTGATAGAGGTAGTCTGACAAAGGCTCTCAATTTTATTTCTGAAATAAAAAATCATGGCGCTGCTTTCGACTGGCAACTGAGTGTTCCGGCCCCGGAAACGCCGATGGTGTTGAATCTGGCCGGAATATCATGGAATCAAGGCATCTTGATCGTTGGCGCCAGGACATCCTACAGGGTGGAAACCCTGGTAGATGAACTGATGCAAATTGGAAATGAGCAGGCAAACAAGCTCAGGGCCGCAATCAAGGAAAACAGCATTCACTCCAGGGAAAAAATGAAATTGGAAACCGAACTGTATGATGAACTGAGCAAGCTCAACAATGAACTGGCAAATCTGCAAAGGGAACTTCTCAAGAAAAACACGGAGCTGGAAAAACTAAATGATGAAAAAAACCGTTTTCTTGGCATGGCCGCCCATGATTTGAGGAATCCTTTGCATGCCATTCAGATGTACAGTGAATTCCTCATTTCTGAGGCGGCCGCAGACCTTAGCGAGGAGCATCTGCAGTTCGTTGAAGTGATTCATTCATCAAGCCAATTCATGCTGCAGCTAGTCAACGATCTTCTTGATGTGGCCAAAATAGAATCTGGAAAGCTTGAACTTGAATTGGCCCCTGCAGATTTGGTGGCTCTGATTGAGAAAAACGTGGCTATGAACAACCTGCTTGCCTCCAGAAAGAACATCAATGTCATGTTCGAGGTAGATGGACTTATTCCCACGGTCTTGGTGGATTCAGCTAAAGTGGAACAGACTCTAAACAATCTGATTTCAAATGCTGTCAAGTTTTCCAATTCTGGCAGTCAGGTTGACGTCAAATTGCGCATGGATGGCTCGGACATATTGATTTCAGTAAAGGACCGGGGACAGGGAATACCTGCGCAGGACATTGGTAAGCTGTTCCAGCCATTCCAGCGAACGAGCGTGAAAAGTACCGCGGGTGAAAGCAGCACCGGTCTTGGTCTGGCCATAGTAAAAAAGATAGTGACGGGACATGACGGCAGGGTGTGGGTCGAGAGTGAACACTCCAAGGGCTCTACATTCTATATTTCCTTACCGGCAAGGCAGTCATGATCATGACCTCACTTTGCATCAGGACTACCTGGCAGTCTAGTAGATGGACATCAGGTTTTAAGGAGAACGCTCCGGCAGTTTAAGGATAAACAAAAATATGGAACTGGAACAAAAATTAACAATACTTGTTGCAGATGATCAGCAGCCTCTGCGTTTCGGCATGGCCAGAATAATGAGTCAGGCAGGTTATGACATTATGGAGGCTGACAGTGGATCTGAATGCATCAGGATAGCTCGTGACTCCAAGCCTGCCCTCATTTTGTTGGATGTCATGCTGGGCGACATGAACGGCAAGGATGTCTGCAAGGGCCTCAAGGAGGACCCTGAAACTTCCGGGATACCTATCTTGCTCGTCTCCAGTACAATGACCGATATAAACAACCAGGCAGAGGGTATGGAATTCGGGGCTGATGGCTGCATCTCGAAGCCCGTTCATAACAGGGAACTGGTCGCAAGGGTGAACGCCATCCTAAGGATAAAAGAATCTGAGAAACGGCTGAGCGAAACGTTGGACTTTGTCAACAAAGTACTGACCGCATCTCCTGTAGGAATTGGGACATTCGAATCCAACGGAACTCTTGTCATGGCTAACAAAGCCATGACTGACATAATATTTGACAGTCTTCTGGACGAGGATGGGAATCTGCCGGAATCCGTCACTGTAGTCGAAAGTCTTGGTCTGTGGGACCTGGCTAATGATGTCATTCAAACTGGAAGTGAAAAGAGGCGGGAGATCTGTTTCCCTAAGGACTCAGGTGATGACGTTTGGCTCGATTGCTATCTGAACCGGTTCAAGTCCAAAGATGACTGGAAGATTCTCCTGACTGTCAATGACATCACTCGCCAGAAAAAGAATGAAAGGGAGAAAGAACTGCTGATCGAGCAATTAAAGACAGCTATTGCCGAAGTAAAAAGCCTCAGTGGACTCTTGCCAATATGCTCGTCATGCAAGAAAATCAGGGATGATTCGGGATACTGGCGGCAGATTGAGGCTTACATAAGGGAACACTCCGACGCCGATTTTACTCATAGCATATGTCCTGATTGCGCCAGAAAACTATACCCCGATATTTTTAAAGATGAGTGACAGTCATGGCTCATGACACGATGGATTACCGATCTCTTGGCTATCTGAGCGCTAGCCACATGGTCAACGACATAAGTCAGGGGGCCATTCCTGCTTTGCTTCCTTTCCTGGTCCTGGAGCATGGGCTGTCTTACCTTGCGGTTTCGGGTGTTGTTCTGGCAGCTACTGTGATTTCGTCTCTTATTCAGCCATTCCTGGGATTTTACTCAGATCGCCATTCGGCTCCGTGGCTTATGCCCGCAGGCATGCTCACCGGCGGGGTGGGCATTGCGCTGTCGGGCTTGGCGCCGACCTACTGGTTAATCCTGGCCTGTGTGTTGATAAGCGGTATAGGTGTGGCGGCATTCCACCCCGAAGGTTCCAGGTATGCAAACTACGTATCAGGACAGCGAGCCCAGGGGATGAGCTATTTTACAGTGGGTGGCACTTTGGGCTTTGCTCTTGGCCCGGTTCTGTTGACGCCACTGGTATTGAGCATGGGGCTTCAGGGGACTCTGCTGATGGCCCTTCCTTCCGCCGTGATGGCAATCCCACTGATAATGGAACTGCCGAGACTGGCAAGATTCAGGCCCTCCACTCCCGGAGGCAGGAAGAAAACGGACGCGTCCGAAAGCAGGTGGGGGGCTTTTAGCAAGTTGACGGGGGTGATTGTTCTGCGCACATGCCTGTATTTTGGCCTTATGAGCTTTGTTCCATTATACTATATAAACCTGCAGGGCGTCAGCGTGGCTGAGGCTAACTCGGCTTTGACAATCATGCTGTTGGCTGGCGCAGTTGGGAGCCTGTTGGGTGGATACATGGCGGACAGACTGGGGCTCAAAAGAGTGCTTGTTGGATCTCTCATGGTCACTACGCCTTTTCTTGTGGTTTTTTTGTGTACACAAGGTTTTATTAGCATGATAATGCTGGCTCTAGCCGGCACAACAACAATAGGCAGCGCTTCAATAGCCGTTTTGATGGGACAATCCTATCTGAAATCCCACATAGGAATAGCCTCAGGCATCACTATTGGATCAGCGATTGGTCTTGGAGGTCTGGGAGTTCCCATTCTGGGGGCGATAGCTGATCATTACGGTCTCATGGTGACAATGTATTCCATGATAGGTCTTCCAGTTGCAGCGTGCGCTCTGGCGCTTACGCTGCCTGAACTTAATTGACCTTGAAAAAAATTGCCTGGGATCCAGGCGCCGAAGCCAGATTCCGGGTAAAGACTGAAAAATCCTGAAACTCTTGTTAAACATGCGTTTAATTGGCTTCTAAAAGCTTCAGAAACGTTTTCAGGCGCCACCAATGAACATAGCCGAAGCTTCAGTGCGCTATCCCGTAACAGTGATAGTAAGGGCCCTTCTAGTAATAGTTTTTGGTTACGTATGTCTGACATTCCTGACAGTTGAACTCAAGCCAGATACAGAACAACCGCAACTAGTTGTGTTGACCGGCTTTCCGGGGGCCGCCCCGGAGGAAGTCGAGGGAGAAGTCACTAACAGGTTCGAAGAGAACATCAGTGGCGTCTCCAACATGCTGTACACATTCAGTTTCTCCCCTTATGGCAATTCTTTCATCTCAGTTTTTTATCGCCCGGGAACCAATCTGGACCTTGCCGCTTCGGAACTTCAGAGAAACCTTGATCGAGTGAAGGATCTGCCTCCAAGTGTCCAGAAACCACAGATAGCCAAGGCTAGCGACCGGGTAAGTCTTCCAGTGAGCCAGTTTGCAATGACGGGGGACGCTGACATCGTCACTATGTCGACATGGGCTGAAAAGGACGTAGCCCCAAGAATCAAGAGAATCGCCGGTGTGGGAGATTGCCAGTATGATGGAAACCGCAACAGGGAGATGTCCGTCAAGTTTGACCCTGAGAGATTAAAAGCCAGAAAACTGACCATAACAGACATCAAAAACTCCATCGACCGGACAAATTTCAATCAGAGCGCTGGGTATTTTGTTCAGGGTGACCGTGAGTGGACTGTCCGGACCATTGGCGAATTGACCAGTGAAAAGGCATTTCGCAAAGTTATAATCTCCAAACCGGGAGACCCCATAGTTTACCTGACCGATGTAGCCACTATTGAAGATTCTTTTGAGAGGCCAGATTCCTTTTGCAGAATAAACGGGACTGACGGGATAGTCTTCAATGTGTTCAATCAGGTTGGCGCAAACATCATTCAGACAATTGACTCGGTCGATGAAGAGATACGCAGGCTCCAGAAAGAGTACGGTCCACTAGGGGCTAAATTCCAGAGAATTTACGACCAGAGCGTATTCATCAAAGACGCGGTAAAAATAGTGAAAGATTCGCTGATTGAAGCGATAATCCTGGTTCTGCTGGTGCTTTTCCTCTTTTTAAGGGATTGGCGATCCATTTTCATAGTGGCTACTTCCATTCCTGTCTCAATCATCGGCGCATTTATAGGCATGTATCTGGTCGGATATTCCATCAATGTGTTGTCACTAGCCGGCCTGTCGCTTTCAATCGGCATGATAGTAGACGATGCCATAGTTGTTCTTGAAAACATCTATCGTCACCACTATGAGGAAGGCAAGAGCATAGTCAAGGCTTGTGTGGAGGGAACGAAAGAAGTTGGAATGGCCGCGTTTATGTGTACTTTGACCACGGCCGCCGTTTTTGTTCCTGTCTTGATGCTGAGAGGTGAGGTTGGAACTCTTTTTGGTCCGGTAGCCTTTATAATTTCAGTCACTATTTTTTTGAGCCTTTTCGACGCCTTTACCGTCGTGCCCATGCTTGCCTCTCGCTGGATGGAAAAGGGCAAGAAATCTGTCGGTCTTTTGGCCGGCCTCACATCTTCGCTTAACAGACTCGATGTTTTGGGCAACAGCATTTCAGTTTGGCTAATTGGCGCACTCGAGTATTTTCTGGCTTCTCTGACGCGAAAGGTTTTTCTGATAATAGCCGTGATCACGTTGTTTGGAGTTTCCTGCTGGTTCCTACCGGGAATGGGTTATTTACCGACTGGCGGAACCAACCTGATCAGAGTACAGGTAGAGCCATTTGAAGGTTCCAGTCTTGAAGAGCGAAGCCAGATGATGACCATATTGGAAGAAAGGTGGAGGAACATACCAGGGGTTAAGCACATAGTTTCCACCCCGAACAGGCACATTCCCAGGAACAGAATTTATATCATCTGTGAACCAGAGGAGATTAGCGGAGTTTCCATTACATCCATTGCGAAACAGGCCCATGACGCATCGCTGGATTTGCCCCTCAAGGCCCTGAATCCAATACAGTTCCCGCTGTTTGGTAACATATACACCCGCTCCAACGTGGTTGACATAAGGCTTCAGGGCAAGAGCTATGAGGTTTTGGATAGTATTGTGAATCAGATAATGGAGATTGGCAAAGACACCAAGGGGATAATATTCCGATATACCGAACTGGCGCTCCAGAAGCCACAAATTGAGGTGAGGATAGATCAGGAAAGGGCGATGCATTTCGGTTTTCGCGGCAAGGACATCGCTGACGCCGTAGAAGCGGCAATTGGCGGACAGAAAACGACCACACAATATGATGTTGACGGCAGGTATTTTTACATTAGAGCGATAGGTCTGGAACAGGATTTCAATTCTGTTCTGGATGTCGGTCGGATAATTCTGACGTCGCCGACCAACCCTGACATTCAGGCGCCGCTTAACGCAGTAGCCACCGTAGAAACCACTTTTGGACCTCTCCAGATAAATCACTTTAATTCCAAGAGATCAGCCCGCGTTCAGTTCACCATTCAGGACAGACCACTGGCGGAAGTCTTCAGGGAAGTATTGTCAAGGATCAGAAGTAACGTCGCCTTTCCCGTAGGCTACGATTTCATGCCATTTGGGGCAGTAAACCAGTTACAGAAACTGATTGACGCCATGAAGTTTGTGTTCCCTATTTCAATTGTTGTCGTATACCTGCTCCTGGTCATGCAATTCCAGTCCTTCGTGAGTCCACTCTCCATATTGCTGAGCGTTCCGCTGTCGATAATTGGGGCCAATTTTCTTGTAACAATAGCCAACATCCCCTTTAACGCATTTACAACCCTGGGATATATCATGATGATAGGGCTTGTTGTTAAGAATGCTATACTGTTAATTACTTATGCGGTTCAGTTAATGGAGGATAAAGGCATAGAGCGTGACCGTGCTCTTGTTCTTGCTTCAAAAAGGCGCATGAGGCCTATATTCATGACAGCGATTGCAATGGTTTTTGGAATGGCGCCCTTGGCCCTTAAAGAAGGGGCCGGCGCAGAGATTTACAACGGGCTGGCTATGGCCGTTATTGGTGGTTTATCTGTAGCCACGATGTTCACCCTGGTTTTTATTCCTGTGGTCTATACAATTTTCGATGACATCAAAAAAATGTTCTGGAAATCGAAACCGCTGGACATGTCGGAAATTGGGCCATGACCAATAGTCTTGTGGTTTGAAATCATAAGGTTTATTAAAACTGTAGGGATTTTAAATCATGGATTTACGGGCATCATTCAAACGTGCTCGCACGTTTAAGCCCATTTGACGCGGACCGGTAAAACATTCTCTACCCGTTTAACTATTAACCGTCTTGAGACGGATGTTTTCGCTCATGACAAAATTAGCAAATCACGTACCTGAATGATGACTCATAGTGTAATAACGGATGCTTAGAAAAAACATTATACTCCTGGTGACGATTGTGGCGATTATTTTTCAAGTCTTTTGCCTCTGCGGTTGCGCCAAAAAACAGGAGAGTCCTCCAGTTCCTCCAATTCGGGTTTATGGAGCAAAAGTTGAAACGGGAAATATCCGGCAGATTCTGGGAGTTTCCGGGGCTCTTAATTTTACAGCCAACACAACTATTTCGGCCGAAGTAACGGCTCAGACCAAGTCCATTGAGGTTACAGACGGACAGTTTGTCAGACGCGGTCAGACTCTACTCATCTTTGATGACACCAAAATAAGGGAAAGCGCCAATCATGCAATGGCAAGCCTTCAAAAGGATGAGGCTATACTGGCTTTCAACAGGACGGAATGGGAAAAGAATAAAAGCCTAATTGAGAGAGGAGCAATTAGCCAGAGCCAGTATGATCAGAAGCTCTCTGCCTATCAGAATTCCCTGGCGCAGTATGAAGCCGACAAGGCCCTTCTGGCAAAGGCCCAGGAAGATCTCAAAAGAACTAAAGTGGAAGCCCCTCGATCTGGTGTGATTTCAAACAGGTTCATAGAGGTTGGCGACTGGGTTTCAGAAGGAGGCAAGCTATTCCAGATAAGTGACTTTCGAGAAGTGTTCCTGGAGGCTTTTGTCTCGGACATGGATGTGGGAAGAATTGACCCCAAGAAAGTCATGTCCGGGGGTGTTCCGGCTGAAGTAAGCGTAGATTCATATCCCGAAGAAGTTTTTAATGGAAAATTGTCCTATATTCAGCCTGTGGCAAACTTCGCAAAACTCTTTCAGATTAAAATCTATATCGACAATCCTGACATGAAGTTGCTCCAGGGGCTTTTTGCCCGTGGAAAGATAGTGGTTCGGGAAATTAACGCTGAAAAGAGGATCCCGGTTGACTCGTTACTGGGACAAATACGCGAGAATTATACTAACTCGGTATTCAAGGTGGATGACGAAGGTAAGGCTCAGTTGGCATTGGTGAAGGTTGGCGTCATCGACAACATGAATGCTCAAGCGCTTGAGGGCGTCAATCCAGGGGATATTGTAGTGACCAGGGGAAAAGAGATTCTCAATACCGGCCAGCCGGTCCTACTGGTCAACGAGATAGATTTGCGGCAAGGATCCTGAGAGTCTTCCGGATTGAATTGGAATCTTCAGAATGGGCCTATTTCAGGGAACTTTATCTTGATGGGCTACTTTTTAAGTGGCTCATCATTTTATAGATCAAGACCTTTGTTTGTAAAATCGGAGCCCATCAGCTTTTTTCCCATTCAGGGGCCCGATCTGAAAAGAGGCAAGTGTCCTGATGTCAATTTTAAAAGAGGCTTTAAAAAGGGCTTTAAGGGCAGCATCCGCCAATGCCTTTGTTCAGGGTGGATTGCAGAGAAATATCCGGATATCTCAGGAGTTAATGGGTATCGGTTCCGGAGGTGACGCACTGGCCAGCGGCGAACACGGAGTATTTCGTCTGATGTCAAAGACATTAAATCCTCCTTACTGCATTTTTGATGTAGGATCTAATCAGGGACAGTTCCTGAAACTTGTCCTTTCCCAAATAAAAACTGAAGATTTTACGATTCACTGTTTTGAACCCGGAATTCATACTTTCAAACAGCTAGATCTCTCAGCGGTAAAAGACCAAAGAATAATTCTGAACAATTTCGGAATGAGCAGATCGCCGGGTGAGGCATGTCTGTACTATGATGAGGCCGGGTCAAAGCTTGCCTCTCTCACTAGAAGGAATTTATCCCATGTCGGTATCTCCTTCGACAAGAGTGAAAAAGTCAGACTTGACACCATAGACAGATATTGCGCTGAAAAAGAAATCCAATGTATTCAGTTGCTTAAGATAGATGTCGAAGGTCATGAACTTGACGTTCTTGAGGGGGCCCATGAAATGTTGCACAGCAAACGGGTCAGGATTGTCACCTTCGAATTTGGTCAGTGTAACGTAGACAGCAGAACTTTCTTCAGGGATTTCTGGTTTTTCTTCAAGGGATTAGATATGCGTCTGCTTAGAATAACTCCAACAGGTTATCTTTTTCCGGTGACTCGATACGAGGAACTTCTGGAACAGTTCAGAGTGACAAACTTTGTAGCGCTTCCTCAGGAGTGAGAGAAATGTTATGGGCAGGTGGGCAACATCATTAGGAAACATTGCTCTGGTAGGGGCCGGGTTTGCCATGTCCCTGGTCGTGCTGTGTTTTGTGGAACTCGTGGTGCGGTTGTTCTTTATGCCACCTGAACATGAAATTCAGGGAGAAAGCTTGCCCGGTTTCAACCTTCATGATCCGGATTACGGTTATAAACCGAAACAGAATTCTGAAGTAACGGCAGTTCGTAAGGGCAGGAATGGGGAAATCATTTACTCAGCAAGGTACTCTACAGACGAATATTCAAGGAGAGTCATTCCTTTGACGGATGAGTCTGAGCGGAGCAAGTTCCTGATATTTTTTGGTTGTTCTTTCACTTTCGGAGCTGGTCTCAATGATGATCAGACCATGCCGTATTTTGTGGGACAACGGGCGAGATGCTACGAGCCGTATAATTACGCATATTCGGGTTATGGTCCACAGCACATGCTGGTCCGACTACAGGATTCGGGTTTTTCCGGGGAAATCAAACAAAAAAATGGCATCATGATTTACAGTCCGGCTCACGTTTCGCGAGCCATCGGTTCTTACAAGGTCTCTACTGCGTGGGGAAGGAATTTTCCCTATTTTTATCTGGATCGCCATGGGGATTTAAGACGTGAAGGTGATTTCCAGTCGGGAAGACCTGTTAGGTCGCAGATCTATGAACTTCTGTCGAAAATTAAATTCATAGATATCTTTTTGCGGCGTTATGACATACCGCACAACTTCTCGGAAAATGACCTCGATACAACGGCAAAGATAATAGAACGCTCCTTTGAGCTTTTCAACCGGGCTTTCCCCGATTCAAGCGTCTATTTCATGCTGCTGCCTGGTGTCGATGATTCGGATCAGGAAGTTGCAAGGCGTCTGAAAGATTTGGGAATTCAAATTCTTGACTTTAGCGACAGAAAAGAATTCAGCAATGAGGGCTATGTAATCCCTAAAGATGGGCATCCTACCGCTTTGTGGAACAAAGAGTTGGCCGACCTTATCGTGGACAAGCTTGGAATACAGGGAGATAAATGTCGTGGAGAATAGCGCTCAATCCATAATGAATGGGGGCCGTTGTGTTGAGACGAATGCCATGGCTAAACTTTAATACCTGGTCTTACAGTCCTCAGTCTCTCCCCATTCCAGTCAGAAGTATGGCATTAGGGTCCACGGCCTTGCCCACCTATTTGACTGGTTGTTTTATGGGCATGTCTTTACGGTTGAGCAGGATGCTGGAAGTGAATCGGTCATTTTCCCATCATTCGCGGTAAATACAGGGCAATCCCAGGAAAAATTGTCAATAGGGCTGCTACCAGGATTATGGCTATGAGAAATGGAGCTGCTCCCTTGATTACAGTTTCCAGGTTTACGCCTTTGGCTGCCCCAGCGACAGTGAAGAGATTCAAACCCATGGGAGGAGTTATCAAACCGGCTTCCATCATCAGTACCGCAATAACTCCGAACCATATTGGGTCGAACTGCAAAGCAAGTATGATCGGAAAAACCACAGGGAGAGTCAAAACCATCATCGAGATGGCGTCGAGAAAACATCCGAGTATTAAATAAATGACCAATATAAGTGAATGGATGACATAGGGTGAAACATCCAGGCTGGTGACCCATGAGGCTGTTCTTGTGGGAATGGTTGAAAGGGCCATAAAATAACTGAAAACGTTCGCTCCAGCGCAAAGCATGAGCACCATGGCTGAGATTCGCAATGATTCACTCATGGCGCTGGATAGGGCTGTCCATGTCATTTTTCGTTTCAGGATGGTCACCACCACGAGCGAGGTTGCGCCCACTGCCCCGGCTTCGTCTGGTGTAAACAAACCTGAATAAATACCCCCTATAACGAAAAGAAACAGGAATAATGGTTCCTTGACGCCCTTGATGGCTCCAATCCTGTCCCTCCAACTCACAGGTTCAGGATTTACTGGAGCAGCGTCAGGGTATCTGATGACCCAGACAGCTACTACACAGATGTATGCGAGGGTGAGCAGAAGGCCGGGTAGTATTCCCGCTATTAGAAGTTTTCCAATGGATTGTTCAGTCAGCATTCCGTAGACCACAAAGCCTATGCTAGGTGGAATAAGGAAACCCAGTGTTCCTCCTGCGGCGACACTGCCCGTGGCCAGTTTGGGGTCATAATTGAAACGCTTCATTTCCGGAAGCGCTACCGTAGCCATCGTCGCAGCTGTCGCGACTGACGATCCTGAAACAGCCGAGAAAGCGCCACAAGCGCCGATTGTAGCCACAGAGAGTCCTCCGGGAATCCTCCGCGTCCACTTGTCAAATGACGAATACAGTTCGCTGGTCATTCCTGAACTACCAGCAAGTGAACCCATTACAATGAATAACGGGATCACCGTATAGGGGTAGAAGGACGCCACTTCCCACATGGTGCTCGCAGTAACAGGCATTGCCGCTTCCAGTGATGAAAGCGCCGTCAATCCCACAAAGCCTACGAGCATCATCGCAAAGGCTATGTGCATTCCGAAGAAGATTAGCGCAAAAACGGCAAATGACCCTATGGCTCCAACAGTGACCGGATCCATGGTCATTTTAACAGCTTCCTTGCGTAATCCGTTAAATCCAGGAATAACTCCATGAAAAGCAACATACCCCCAACGAAAACAAGGAATCTAAAGGGCCATTGAGGAATTCGCAACATATCGGAAACTGAAACCGTCTCTACCGCCAACACCCATCCCTGATAGGCCATGACTCCGATGATCAGCATGCTAAGAGTGGTCGTAAGCATATCCAGGAGAACACTCAGCCTGTAAGGGACTCGATCCAGAAGAATAGTCACTCTCACATGATCTTTCATTTGTTGGGCGTAAGCGATTCCGCACAGGATGAACATGGAAAGTATATAGCTCGAAATCTCAAAAGCTCCAGGAATGGGCTTCGAAAATATATCCCGCCCTATAGCGTCAGAGGAGGTCAGAAGCATCATTGGCAATATCAGGATCATCCCGAAATAGCCCAGCGCTCGGGTAACAGATTGGAGAAAAGCCCGGATAGCCGTCAAAACCATGACCTCTTACTTGTTAGACCCTTCCTAATACTTCTATTTAGTTCCTGTTTCAATCCACTCAGGCGGGCAGGCCACGCACGCTGCGCCATGACTGTTTGCTATATTGTTAAATATTATCACAGCCTCTTTCGCTGGAAGACCCTGTTTTTCCATTTCCTGAACCCAGTTGCGGGTGCAAGTCTGAAATTCCTTGAACCACGCCTGTTCCTCCTCTGCAGGAAGATCATATATATTGACGCCCTTTTGTTTCAGTTCATCTATCATTCTTAGATACACTTCCTTGGTCAGGCCATGTGTTGTGGCAAAAGGATTCGAACAAACTTCCATAATGATTTTCTGCAGATCAGGCGGAGTCTTGTCCCAGGTTTTCCTGTTCATGATCACTCCCTCTGAAACACACCCAAAGGTGGCTTTAACCCCATGTTTTGCTACTTCATGAAGCTTATACGCTAAAACCAGGGGAGGGCAGGTGACCAAACCATCAATAGTGCCTGTGTCCATGGCCATATAAACATCCCCCAATGGCATGAACACTGGTTCAGCTCCAAGCGCCCTGATGTATGTGGTCTGCATCCCACCGGGAGATCGAAGCTTTTTACCCTTGAGGTCGTGGAGACTTTTCACGGGCCTGGTCGTGAAAACAAAGGCCTGAATGCATCCATTAAGTTCTATAACCTTGACATCCTCAAATTCTTTTCCCAGAACCTTTTCATGCATCTCATTTCCAATGTCAGTCGCCAGATCCTTACCTTCCACCCAGGCGGCTAACGACAATACGTCTGTCAGTGGGAATTTTCCAGGGGTCCACGTAGCCGTAAAATAACCCATGTCCGACAGACCTCTTTTTACAATGTCAAAATGCTCTGGCCCTTTGCCCAAAGCTCCACCCGCATACATGGTGTAGGTAATTCTCCCGTTACTCCTCTTCTTGAGTTCTTCCAGCATCGGGACCCAGACAGTAGTCACTTCTCTACTGGCAGGCGGATGCCACGTGCTGAACTTCAGATTCAATCTGGATTCCTGCGCGATCGAGGGAGCGACAGATGAAAGAAGCGCAATTGAAATCATTATTGCTATGGTTAAACAAAAGCTTCTTTTCATTGATGGCCTCCATGGAAGAAATTTCTTTATACACAATTTTGAATCATGCTGGTGAATAAGCAAAAGATGGCAAAAATACTCCAGAATACCTGATGAATCCATGAACACTACGGAAATTGATCCAAGTCTAGCCTTGAGAACGGTCATGCCGTGGTATTTATCGGTCGCAAAAACAGTCTCGAGCTACATTTCGCGATGGTGACTCGCCTTCGATGCTTATCGCGGTTCTTTTAATTCTCGTCATTGAACCACACGAACACGTTGAGATTATTTTAGCCTGTAATGTTAAATAAATGGCCCCAATAATGTTCGCCTCTCCATCATAATACCACATTTTGGGAGGATCAGGTCAGTCGTGTTGCGTCATGGAAGACCAGTCAGCCCTTGACTTTTGTGGATTCAAAACTGATCAGGCGACCCATTCCGATTATGGCTAGGGTCCTGAATTCATCCTTACATGTCAACCTGTTGTCCAGTATTAGGAAGACCCCCAAACCGTTCAAAGATGTTCAAGAGCATATTTTCATCAAACGTTTACAATCACTGTCCATCAAGATGTCGTTAACAACGCGCCAGAGTCATGACCCGGAAGAAACAGGCGGCCAAAGCAATATTAATTTACCTGAAACGGAGGTGTTCCAGCGCTCAGGATTGTCCCTAAAGTAGAATTAGAGTCTGCCTCGTCGAGAGAAAGGACATCATATCTAAGGCGGGACTGGGCCCGCCTCATCCCGTATTTCATGACTTGATGAATTGCTTCAAGATTTTTACAACATCGTCATTTCTTTTTGAAACGGCCCATACCATTGCAGTCCATCCATTTCGATCCTGAGCGTTTATTTCCGCTCCTTCCTGGAGCAGGGTACGAACGATGTCGGCGTGTCCGCGATAAGCGGCCATGATCAAGGCTGTGTTTCCATACTCATCAACCGCCTCCATATCAACTGGAAATTCCAGTAGAAGTTTGACTACTCCCAGGTGACCGGCGCGAGCCGCTCTCATCAGACTGGTTATGCCGTGATCGTCTTTTGCATTGTAGTTGGCGCCCCAATCCAGCAACTGTCTCACGATTTCATCATAACCGCGTCTGGATGCCTTCATGAGAGGTGTTGCTCCAAAGGGGTCTGGAACATTAGGGTCAGCGCTGTTGTTTAAAAGGATCTTTACAACATCTGTAAAACCCATTGACGCCGCCCACAGTAATGGAGTCCAACCCATTTCATCTTTTTTTTCGACTCCCGCGCCCGAAGTCAACAATGCCCTGAGTTCGCTCAGGTCTCCGCTCTTGGCCGCCTGTAAGACTTTGCTATCCATTTTGTTTTGTCCTCCTGACATGACTGCGTTGCTTTCAAGGATTAGTTAAAGCCAAGTAGATCTTCAAAAAATCAGTATGTTGTCTATTTAACTATCAAGTTTTGTGCCAAAATGTTCATCTCAGGATGCTGCAACCTGCAGATCCAGGGCTGAATCTCGAATGAGGCCGAAGTCCATGGCAACAGGGAATGGATGGTCTATGGATTCACTGAATCCTTGCCAGGTCCTCGTAAAGTTTAATGTCCAGTTCAGCGGAAAAGGGGCCAGTAAAATTCCCATTAGTGTAGGTCCGCGCAATCAATACCACGATCAACTATATCATAAACTTGCCAATCACAATAAAATGTGGACAATAAAAGCGGTTTGACGGAAACCATAGTTTCGATAAATTTGATGGAGCCAGAATTTGCAGATCTACAAGCGCTTACTCCGATACTTGACACCTTACCTCACAAAACTGGTCCTGGCTGGAATATGCATGATGGGAGTGGCAATCCTGACTGCGTCACTGGCGTATCTGGTTAAACCGGCCCTGGATGACATTTTTTTCGAAAAGAACCAGGACATGCTGTTCATGATTCCACTCGTTGTAGCATCTGTCTACATCTTCAAGGGCTTTTGCGATTTTGGACAGTACTACTTGATGTCACTGATCGGTCAAAGTGTCATTCGCGACCTTCGCGACGAAATGTTCAGGAAAATGTCCACCATGTCAGTAGGTTTCTTCGTGCGGCATTCAACCGGAGAACTTGTGTCTCGCATGAACAACGACGTCATGATGGTGCAAGGCGCTATGACCAACGCCATTACAGGCATTGTCAGGGACGTTCTAACAGTGATCAGTTTGATATTTGTGGTTTTTTACCGTGATTACAAGTTGGCCCTCATCGCCATGATAGTGTTTCCCATGGCCATCTATCCACTGCTCAATTTCGGAAGGCGGCTCAAGAAATATTCGCGACGAATGCTGGTTTCCCTGGAGGACATTACTGAACGACTGAACGAGACCATTACCGGAATAAGAATAGTCAAGGCTTTTGCCATGGAAGACTACGAGATGAAAAGGTTCTCCAAAGTCAACGAGACTCTGTTTAATGCTTTCATGAAACGATTCAAGGTAAGGGCCTTGTCCAATCCTGTCATGGAGACCCTTGGAGGTTTCGGAGTTTGCGCTATAGTTTTCTACGGAGGCTATCAGGTCATAAATGGAAATTCCACCCAGGGAACTTTTTTTTCATTCATGGCTGCTCTGATAATGCTGTATGAACCCATTAAAAGGATCAATGAAGTAAACATTACGATACAGGAGGGTATCAGCGCTGGAGAGAGAATATTTGCGCTGCTCGATAGCCCGGTAGAAGTAAAGGATAGTCCGCAAGCATTTACCCTCGGCAGAGCAAAAGGCGAGTTGGTATATGAAAATGTTGGATTCTCGTATGATTCCACAGCCATTCTAAAGGATGTTTCCCTGAGGGTTGCTCCAGGGGAAGCTATTGCCATAGTAGGCGAGAGTGGAGCGGGCAAAAGCACTCTTTTGGATCTTGCCCCGAGATTTTACGATGTTACTGCCGGGAGAGTTCTGATAGATGGAATAGATGTAAGGGATGTCACACAAAAATCCTTGAGGGAAAACATCGGAATTGTTACTCAGCAGACAATTCTTTTTGACGATACCATACGCAATAACATCGCTTATGGCCGACCGGACCTTCCACTGGACAAGGTTATTGAAGCTGCCACAGCCGCTCATGCGCACGATTTCATAATGGCGTCACCCGATGGGTACAATACCCTGATAGGGGAAAATGGCATAAAACTGTCGGGAGGTGAACGCCAGCGCATTGCCATTGCGAGAGCCCTGCTGAAAGATCCGCCCGTGCTGATTCTCGATGAGGCTACGTCAAATCTTGATTCTGATTCGGAAATAGCCGTTCAGGGAGCTATAGAAACATTGATGAAAGGAAGGTCGACCATGGTCGTAGCCCATCGACTTTCCACTATCAGAAATGCTGACAGGATTTATGTTCTTGTCGATGGAAAAATTGTGGAAGAGGGCGCCCACGATGACCTTCTGGCAAGAAACGGGGCTTTTGCCCGTCTATACAAGCTTCAGTTTGCTTCCCAAACGGGCATCAACCAGAATCGTGTTTACTCCTGAGAGCATCGAGAGGGCTTTTATACCTTAGATGGTGTCACCAGTCAGAAAATTGTCTTCCGCCGTATACGGAGTTATTCAGAAATCATGGGCATGGGCTCACTCCAAAAACCTCCTGCCATCTGAGAACGCCCCCATTCCTGTCATTTCGGTTGGAGCGATAGCCGTCGGTGGTAGTGGAAAAACTCCATTTACAATGCTCATGGCTGAAAAACTTCACGAGATGGGACACAGCCCTGTAATATGTTCCCGAGGTTATAAGGGCAGTTATTCCAGTAAGTACGTGATTGTAACTGATGGCAAGTCCGATGAGCCTTTTGTTGGGCCTGAAGTATGCGGGGATGAGCCGTTCCTCATGGCGAAGCGACTCAAACGCGTTCCGGTTGTCGTTGCCAGAAAAAGAATCGATGCAATTGATGCGGCTCACAAATTTCTGAAATGTGATGTCGCTATCCTGGACGATGGCTTTCAACATCTTCGACTGAAAAGAGACATAAATCTGGCGCTACTTAAAGCGGGTCCAGACAGTATGTTTCCGTCGGGAAATCTGAGAGAACCTTTTGAGTCGCTAACCAGGGCAGACATTATTCTACTCGATGGCCTTCCTGAGGAAATACCGTCCGAGGTTATCCCATACATAAATGGAAAGCCTATTTTCATTACATCCCAAGTGGCTGATTGCCTCATTGAGGACTTTGATAAACAGGAGCGGGTTGTAGACCTGTTCGACGGCCACGAAGTGATTCTGGTGTCTGCTATCGCCAACCCGAAAAGATTTCGCGACATGGCTCAGGCCTTCGGATGGACAGTCATTAAACACGAGGTGTTCAGCGATCACCGCAGAATCCCTGAAAAGGAACTGTCCAGAATGTTAGCCATTGCCGAAAATAGGCCCGTAGTGTTGACCGAAAAAGACTGGGTAAAGACTCCTTTCTGGTTCAGGAACAGATCGAACACTTTCGCCCTCAGAATTAAAGCTTGCATAGATAATGAAGCTGACTTCTGGAATCTGATTGTCAGCATATTGAACAAAAATGAATCTTGAAGGTAAAAGCGTACTGATAATAAAGCCAAGCTCCATGGGCGACGTGATTCATACCCTGCCTGTGGCTCACGCTATAAAAAGAAACTATCCAGGATCAAGGATAGGCTGGGTCATTCAAAGCGGACTTGAGAGCTTTCTGGAGAATGACCCGTCCATTGATGAAATATTCAGGATCTCGATCCCGTCTACCAGCGATCCACACGCCCCCAGGGGTGCTTACCTCAAGGCGTCTGTTGCCACTATAAAAGAGCTATTTAGACTCAGAAAGCTGTTTCAACTCCATCCTTATGACATCATCCTTGATTTACACGCCTCGTTCAGGAGCGCTCTGATCTCTTTTACAAACCCTGATTGCCGGAGGTATGGCCTGGAGGACGCCAAAGAACTCAACACGTACTTCCAGGATGAACTGATTAGATTAGACATGCAAAAACCGCATGCTGTGGACAAGAATCTGGCCTCTCTCTCTATATTTGGAGTTCAACCAACATCAGCAGATTTTCAGATTTATCTTTCGCAACCAGTCCGGGATAAAGCCGAACAGTTTCTGGCGGGACTCCAACTGCCTCCTGGAAAGAAGCTTATCTACGCTAATCCTGCGGCACGCTGGATAACGAAGATGTGGAACCCCAAGGCGTGGGCCATTCTCACCCAACTGATGATCCAGGAACTGGATGCGATAGTGATCTTTGGTGGAGGCCCCTCGGACACCCAATACATTGATGGGTTTCTGACGGCGGAAAACAGGCGTTTTGCCCACAATGTTGCAGGCAAACTCAGACCGGTCGAATCAGCTGCCTTGATGGAAAAGTGTTCTGTTTACGTAGGAGTGGACTCCGGTCCCATGCACATAGCGGCGTTTCTGGGATTGCCCATTCTGGCGCTCTTTGGACCGACCGACCCTAACAGAGTTGGCCCATACTCCGATCGCTCGATAGTAATTCGAAACGAGTCACTCAACTGCCTGAGCTGCCGAAAGAAGTCCTGTGAGGACCATAAATGCATGAACGAAATCGATCCGCACAAGGTTTTGGAATCATTAAAAAAGCTCGTGTGATTATCCGGGTGTCGCAAGAGTTTTGAAAAAATGCAACCGAGTTCTTGACTGTAAAGTTAGAATTATGTTTTATTAAGTATTTACATTCCAGTTTGGGCGCCGGTTCAGCCGGATGTCCTTTTCCCAAGGGGCGCATATGAAGCAATACAAGACCGAAGACGTACGAAATGTAGCGGTTGTCTCCCATGCTGGCTCGGGAAAAACGACCTTATGCGAGGCCATGCTTTTCGACTCGGGAGCAGTAGACCGTCTTGGAAAAGTTACAGATGGATCTTCAAATTTTGATTTTGAGCCTGAAGAGGTAAAAAGAGGGATTTCCATCAGTGCAGCATTGTTTTCAGCGGAGTGGAAGAAACGAAAGATCAATATTCTTG
Organism: uncultured Desulfomonile sp.; assembly: GCA_964542775.1. Lineage (GTDB taxonomy): Bacteria > Desulfobacterota > Desulfomonilia > Desulfomonilales > Desulfomonilaceae > CAITZA01. Next base: position 48,217 of record CAZIVV010000293.1, on the reverse strand, counting down.
ACACTCCTGGCGATCCGAACTTCTTTGCTGAGGTCAGCTCTGCTCTTCAGGCTGCAGATATAGCATTACTGGCTGTAGACGCCGTGGATTCAGTCAAACCACTGACCGAAAAGGTTTGGGGCGCTATCGAGGCTGCTGAGCGACCAAGGATTCTTGCAGTTACCAAGATGGACAGAGAGCGAGCAGAGTTTGACAGGGTAATTAACGACGTCAGGGAAACGCTCAAAGTCAAGCCACTTGTCCTTCAGGTTCCCATCGGGAAAGAAGCTAACTTCAAAGGGGTAATTGACCTACTTTCAATGAAGGCGCTAATGTTCGATGCAGACGGAAAGAGCATTTCAAAGGCTGACATTCCAGCAGATTTGCAGGATGAGGCATCTTCCAGGAGGGAGGTCCTGATAGAGGATCTCGCGGAAGTAGATGATGGGCTCATGGAAAGATACCTGGAAGGGGAAGAGCTTGGCGCTGATGAGCTGGCAAACGCCCTTAAACAAGGTATTCTGAACAGAGTTTTCATGCCGGCGCTTGCGTGCTCGGGGCTTGCAAACCGAGGTATTACTCTGATTCTGGATATCATATCAGACGCCTGTCCCTCGCCTGCTGAAATGAAGCCTGTTGTGGGAACTACTCCGTCCGGAGAAGAGCAGACCAGGCCATCCTCAGCGGAGGCTCCGTTGTGCGCTTACGTGTTCAAGACAGTGGCGGACCCTTACGCCGGCCGCCTTTCCATATTCAGGATTTTCTCCGGAAAACTGACCCCTGATTATCATTTTCTAAACGCTACCAGGGGAGCAAAAGAACGTTTCGGGCAACTTTTCGCCATCCAGGGCAAAAATCAGAAATCGCTGGAGTCAGCTCAGGCCGGTGATATTGTCGCTGTTGCAAAGCTTAAGGAAACCCTCAGCGGTGATACCCTCTGTGACGAAAAGGCGCCGCTAATCATAAAGAAAGCCGCTCTACCTCAGGCTGTAATATCATTCGCCATAGAACCCAAAGCCAAGGGAGACGAGGAAAAGATCACTCAGAGTCTTGCAAGATTATCTGAAGAGGATCCAACCCTGGCAATCAAGAGAGACCCAAAAACGAATGAATTCCTCATTTCAGGAATGGGGCAGGTCCACATAGAAGTAACGATCGAAAAGCTGCGGCGAAAGTTTGGTGTGGACGTCAATCTGAAAACTCCCAAGGTTCCGTATATGGAAACCATCAAGGGTAAGGCAAAGGTGGAAGGCAAGCTCAAGAAGCAGACTGGGGGCCGTGGTCAGTTTGCTGTCGCATGGCTGGAGTTGGAACCATTGTCACGAGGCCAGGGCTTTGAATTTGTAGACAAGATTGTTGGCGGTGTTATCCCCCGGCAATATATTCCCGCTGTCGAAAAAGGAGTTATTGAGGCTATGGCAGGAGGGGCCCTGGCTGGCCATCCGGTCATAGACGTTAGAGTCACGGTTTTTGATGGGAAATATCACGACGTGGACTCCTCGGAACAGGCCTTCAAGATAGCCGCCTCGAAGGGTTTCAAAAAAGGCGTTCTGCAATCAAACCCAATATTGCTGGAACCCCTGATGAACATGGAAATAGTAGTTCCAGAAGACTGTATGGGCGATGTCATGGGAGACCTTAACTCCCGAAGAGGCCGAATTAGTGGAATGGACGCCAAAGGTGGAAGTCAGGTGATCAAAGCCCTTGTGCCAATGGCCGAAGTGCTTAAATATGCTTCTGATCTAACGTCCATGACATCTGGCAGAGGCATTTTCTCCATGGAATTTTCTCATTATGAAGAAGTCCCGGCCCACATCGCCGACAAGATCATTGAGGCTTCTGGCAAGCAGGCAGAGGAAGAGGATTAATGTCTAATTCGCCTGAACTGAATCAGGAGAGAAAAGGCTACATCGTCGCTGTGTGCGTGAGTCCAAAGAAAGGCATGATCAAGACCGAAGTTGACTCAGGACAGGTTGTGGAAGGTTTTGGCATCAAGGACGACGCGCACGGCGGTGACTGGCACAGGCAGGTTTCTTTGCTGGCTATGGAAGAAATCGAAAAAATGAATCTGAAAGGTTTTGATGTTCGTCCGGGAAGCTTTGCTGAGAACCTATGCACCAGGAATTTTGATCTTTCTGCTGCGGCCATTGGAAGAAAAATCAAAATCGGCGATAGCATTCTTCTGGAGATCACCCAAATAGGTAAGGAGTGTCACACACGGTGCGCCGTCTACAATAAAATTGGCGACTGCATCATGCCGGAGCAAGGTGTCTTTACGAGGGTTATCTCGGGTGGAATCGTAAAACCAGGTGATCAGGTAGAATACGTTAAAGATCCGGATTGATCAATAACGCCAGTCGACTGAATCCTTGATCTGTCTGAGTCAGCCTTCAAGGTTCAGATCAAAGGTTCTGTCAACGGCAACATCTGGATTTTGTTTGTCAAACGATCTCTCGACCAAGGTTGCGTGATCATTGTGGTCGATTAATAGAACTGTGGATGAGCGTGTTCCGTAATTGGGGCTCGAAATAAAGACCGGCGCAAGAATACGCTCCCACTCCAAACCCACGCCAGTTTCAGGCAGGTATCGATCATCCGGTTGAGTCCTGTCTGCCATCGCCTCCAACAATTCATCAACCAGGAATTTTCTTTCGTCCGAAATGGTTTCATTAAGCGCGTTGAGGCTTGTTTTAACTTTTGGCCACTGAGTGTTAAGTAGGTGGTTGCTCAAACCGTAAGCTCCTGGACCTAGAGCCTCAACCGAGCTGGTTTGACTGGAAAGGTAATAAAGCTCTTCTCTGTCTCCGATAAGTAAATTGAACCCATTGTACGCTGAAATATCTTTTTTTATCTTGTCCATGTAATCGGCAGGACTCAATTCTGATTTAAGGTAATCGCTGACCAGAAATCCTCTGGAAGGAGAGTTGCTCTTTTGCACGGAAGGGTTTCGGTAATTTGTGAGGGCTGCAAGTTTTCCGGATCTGGTGATCCCAAACCAGGTTCCCCCTTTTTTCAAATCACGACCGGCAAGAACTTCTGGAGCGTCATCCCAGAAATGTATGGCTCTGGTAGGTCTATCGTAGAACTCATCCCTGTTGGCGGCCAGTATCATGCGGTACCTGGCGTGACTGTTATATGCGAATATTATTAGGCACATCTTTTTTTTACATGCTAGAGTGGGCCTGGACAAACATCCCGACGTCCGCATCCCTTGCAATGTTCTCCCATCCAGAGATTGTCGAAGTAGTCCATGAATGGCCGTGTTTCATGGCTTCCCTCGAATAATATTCCAACTTCGAAGTTTCTTTTCTTACCTGATTTTGCTCCCAGACCGGCTCCGGTCAAATTTGAGCTCCCTACGAGCGCGTGCGTTCCATCCACTATAAATATCTTGGCATGCATTCTCGGACAGTAAAGGAATTCTACACATGAACTCAATCGACCGTTTGTATCAATTCTGTCATATCTTTGCCGGAATGGGCCAGACGGAAGTTCCGCATGTATAATTCTGATACTGACACCCCTGTCGACCATGATGGACATCAGGTCGGGGAATGATATGAACCTGCCCTTGTAACCCACCAGTGTCATCTTGATGTTAGCTGTAGCGATCCATAAAAAATGCTTGGCGTTAACAAGCACAGGCTCTGTGAAAACTTCGTAAATCTCTCGATCAAAAAGCGTTTTCAATTTATGCGCAATTCCTCAAGATTATTCTTTGAATGGAACTGCCTTTGCCCAGGCGTTGCGCGCCTCAAGATCCTTATCCAGCTCAAGTCCATTTCTCGCTGCTACCATCAATTCTGCGCCATTGTCTTGCATGATCAATTTCCATAATGTTACCTGGTTCTTGGATGCAAGATCCTTCATTACTACTTCAACTTTTTTTGACTCCTCGTCAGCCATCTCCCCGGATGGATCTCTCAGCACCCCTCTTGTCGTCACCCATCCCGGAGCCTGAACTCTCTCCAGAATTACTCTTTCTATTATTTTTTCATCCATGCCCTTACTCCATCTCCGTAAACTATAATCCTAATATATGCCTTGACAAGAATAGATCATAACGCTTAATTCCCAAGTTCAGTAAAATTTTTTCAGCGCCTGTCCTCACAGGAATGTATTTGAACCACACCCTGTGGTGTTGTAAAGATGTTTCATGTCAATCGAGGTATTGGGGTGCGAGTCTATCAGCCAGTAATTCTGAACGGCCAAAGATGCGAAACATCTTTCTGAACCCAAACCCTATGAGCAAAGGTTCATCACTTCCTGACCTCAAAAATGTGGAGTTAATGTATGATTTGTGCAGCGATCATAACTGCCGGCGGCATTGGATCACGGATGGGTTCGGATAGACCAAAACAGTATCTTGATGTCGCAGGTCTGCCAATACTGGCGAGAAGCATCGCTGTTTTTGATAAGCACCCGCTTGTGGATTATATCGTGGTTACTGTTCCTGAAACGGATCAAAACTACTGTCAGACAAATGTAGTAGATAAGTACAGGTTTAGTAAAGTAAAACAGGTTGTTAAAGGAGGTCCCAGTCGTCAGGCTTCCGTTTTAAACGGATTAGAGCTATGTAAGGACTCTGACTTCGTAGCCATTCATGATGGTGTGAGGCCTTTTATATCAGAATCCGTGATCAGCGAAGCAATACGCGGCGCCGAAAAAATCGGCGCATGTATAGCAGCGTTGCCGGTTACAGAGACGGTCAAAAAGAAAAGGGACACTTTTCTTGAGACTATCCCGCGTGAAAATCTATGGCTTGCCAGGACACCACAGGTGTTCCAGTCAAGACTCATACTGAAGGCGCATCAGCTTGCGCTGCATAAACATGTTGAAGCTACTGACGACGCTGCTCTTGTAGAGTTGATGGGAGCAGACGTTGGTATTGTCGAAGACACCATCTATAACATTAAAATAACATCCAGGCTGGATCTGGTGATGGCGAACATGATAGCTCAGCTGCCACAATTCATTGACTGAGACTTATGATCAGCAAGAATCCATAGACCATTTACTCGTCCTGATCAGATATTGCAAGTTTTCTCATTATTTCCAGTCGGTTAAATCTCCGGAGGAACACTCTAGGCACAGCTTGGTAGAATCATCAACTATTTTAATTGGGTATTTCCCAGTAAAACAAGCGGAGCAGAAATCCTGTTCCGGTCGTGGCATTGCCCTGAACAGACCCTCGAGACTTAGATAACCCAGAGAATCGGCCCCTATAAAATCACATATCTCACTCACGGAATTAGAAGAAGCTATCAGTTCCCCTTTGCTGGAAAAATCTATTCCATAGAAGCAGGGATATCTGATTGGGGGGCAGCTTATTCTCATGTGGATTTCCCTGGCCCCGGCCTCTCTGAGGGCCTTCGTCCTTAGTTTACTCGTGGTCCCCCGGACTATCGAATCGTCAACAATGACAACGCTGCGCCCGTCGAGAATCTCCCTGACAGGATTAAGCTTTAGACGAACACCAAGGTTTCTGATTGTTGGCGAAGGCTGAATGAAGGTCCGACCAACATAATGGTTTCTTATCACGCCATATTCGAAGGGCAACCCGCTACCTTGCGAGTAGCCAAGCGCTGCGTAATTTCCGGACGCAGGCATGGGCGTGACGAGTTCAGCATTCTCGGCAGGACATTCAAGAGCCACCTGAAAGCCAAGTTCTTTACGGACTTTGTATACACCATGACCAAAAATCTGAGAATCCGGACGAGCAAAATAGATGTACTCAAAAATACACATCGCCAGATTCTTTTTCCTCGGGCCCTGAATGGATCGTAGACCGTTGTGATCAGCGATCACTATCTCACCTGGCTCTACATCTCGCACGTACTCGGCTTCTATTATGTCGAGTGCGCAGGTCTCGGACGTAAAAATGATAGCGTCTCCCTTTCGACCAATGCACAATGGCCTGAATCCGTAAGGATCGCGCGCCGCCATGATCGCGCCAGTGGTCATGAACACCAGAGACCAAGCCCCTTTGAGTTCTTCAAAAACCCTGATCAGTCTGTCCTCAAGAGGGCCTTTCTTGTGCAGCACCAGATGAGCTATCAATTCGGAATCTGTCGATGTCTGGAAGATAGCTCCTGATGCCTCGAGCTTTCTCCTCAGTTTCGTAATGTTGACTATGTTGCCGTTGTGTCCAAGAGCGAATATTCGATCTATCTGTTCAACCAGAAATGGTTGAGCATTCCGAAGCAAGGAACTTCCCGTCGTTGAGTATCTGACATGTCCTATACCCATCGACCCCTTGAGATTCTGTAAAGCCCCTTCTTTAAAAACATCAGAAACCAGCCCCATGCCTTTGTGCGATGATACCGTTACTCCATCACTAACAACTATGCCAGCCGATTCCTGTCCCCTGTGCTGCAAAGCATAGAGACCAAGATAAATCAGCCGGGCGGGATCATCAGCGCCGTGAATGGCAAATATTCCACATTCTTCTTTTTTCGATGGTTGATTAATCATGTTGGGTTCTCACGAAAATCATGTAAGTTCCTGCTTTCAGCCATAACTGCCGCAGTTTAACTCATTCAGTCAGTAATTAAAAGATGGTAGTTGCAAATGATTGACTAAACAGGCCGAGGCTCTCTTCAGTGGGAATCCTGTCAGATCGATGGCGGGAAAAACGGGCGTCTGATTAGTGTCAGCTTTAAAGACAACAATAGATCAGCGCCCGGAAATCAAATGCCAGCACGAAAACCTTCACTGAGCCTGGGGGCTTGAAGGTGGACGGTTAAGAGCAGCGCCCCATCCAGATCTCGGGTCCTGCTCCTTGGGTATTTCGACAGGTCGAGGCATGGCGATTGATCCTCCCGCCTGACTTGGACCAGGAGCCTGTGTTTGTTCCACCGTCTGCTGCTGTGGCTTCGGCGCTGTCTGCCTGGCGGTGGAGCGAGGTTTCTGTCGTCGTTGCTGAGGTTGATTGACTCTCTGCTCTTCCTGCTCACCGGCTGGCGGATAATACTGCACAGTTGTCCCGTCCGGAGTGGTTGTTGTAATCCTGACGGCCCCGGCAGGAAGATTCTCATCAAACATCTGTGGCGCCTGAGGTTGAGGATACGATGGAGAATATTGCCCGGGCCTAAGCTGCGGAGCTGGCTGTCCATATGCCTGCTGCTGCCCATACGACGGCTGTTGAGGAGATGGGGCTGAATATTGAACGGGCGGTGGACCTTGCTGTTGAGGTGGCTGGTTCACGTGCCAATCTGAATAGACTCCCTGCTGCGTAGCGTAAGGGGGAGGCGCCTGATAGCCATAGCCCTGCGGAGGGTAGGCCTGCTGTTGCCCATACGCCTCAGGTTGTTGATATGACTGCTGCCCACCGGGATACATGCTTCCATTCTGATACTGTTGATAATTGAACTGGCCTGAACTCGGGGCCCCGTAAAGTCCCAGACCTCCAGGACCTAACACTGAATCCATAATACCCTGCCCCATACACGGCCCACAGAGAAGCGTCATCAACACCATGGCTAAAGTTGTTTTCCTTAACATCACCGTTCTCCTGGTTGTTCGGCCTAAAGGACTTGATAGCTTGACAGAACAAATACTTACAAAAATGATCTGTATTATTTTATAGAATTACGAAAATTATGTCAAGCTGTCGCTTGGGTTTGGGTTTAGTCGACTATAGGTACAACAGGAATTCCGATCAGAATTCAGTTCAAAGAAACTTTTCAAATGGGACTGATTCAGTAAAGTCCTAAAATATTCTCTTGCTCCAGTATTTGTTCAAATGTGTCACGATACCTGTATCAATTCGTAATAATTGGTTCCAAGTCCAAGCTCTTCAGCATATTGGAGTTGATGGCGCCAATCTATTTCGGGGAACAGCGCCCTGAATTTATCCGTCCCCGGCTCAAGGGCTGACTGCAGACATGACATTACATTTCCGGGAGCCTCGTTGATCTGATCAACAGACGCCCTATCAATAGCCACCATATCTTTTGAGGCAAGTATCCCTATACTGGGGACTATTGCCCTGTCAGAAAAGGGCGTACAATCGCACAGGGGTGATACATCAGTGAGAAAATTGATGAAAAGAACTTTGCCCTGTTTGCTCGCTAGAATTGCTTTTGAATACTCGACCATTTTCTCCATGAATACCGGAATGGATTCATTCCACTGTATGGTTATGGCTCCCTGACGACAGGTCAGTATGCATTCTGCGCATCCAACACATTTTTCAGGATGTATGGTGGCCTTTTTCGTTTTATCGACTCTGATCAGTTCAATTGCTCCACCGCGACACCATTTAACGCATTCTCCGCAACCAATACACTTCTTCTGTTTTATCTTCGGAGAAATATTAGAGTGCTGATCCAGCTTTCCGCTTCTGGCGGCGCAGCCCATGCCAACATTCTTGATGGCTCCTCCGAAGCCGGATAGTTCGTGACCTTTGACGTGCGATATCACAACAAGTCCATCTGCATGGTGAATATCTGAAGCGACATGGGCGAGCTTTATGTGTTTGGTGGACTCCATAGGGATGTCAACGGAACTGGAGCCTCTGAGCCCATCGGCAATCATTACCGGAGCGCCTGTGACTTCTCGTGTGAAGCCATTGTCAAAAGCTGTATTCATGTGAGACCATGCTTCGGTCCTGGATCCAACATACAACGTGTTGGTATCAGTCAGGAATGGCCTGGCTCCAATCGCTTTTATCGAATCAATTATTTTTCTGACGAATTGGGGTCTTATGTGAGCGGTGTTGCCAGCCTCTCCGAAATGGATCTTTACCGCTACCAGATCTTTTGGGCCAAAACAGCCGGAAGGTTCAAGTTTCTCGAATAAATCAAAAACCTTGGCCGGCACGCTTCTGTTCCAGTTTGCGGACAGGTCGGTAATGAAAACTTCTGAGGTCAAGTCGTCCTCCTGCACAGTCCTGAAATAATAGATGGATCACTAAGTTCTGGTCATATTGACCAGATTATTCCGTATTCAGCATGCAAGCGCAAGAGGAAATCTCCGAAGTAATCGTTCTTCCCGTCTGATCTGAAAGGGACTCTGAAAATGCTGGAACTCGACCGTCAAAGAATTATTTTGCCGGCTTCGATACAAATTTGCACATCAACACTGCTGATATCAACAATGCCGCTGATATATAAAACGACAAATCATAGGACCCTGTATAATCTTTTATGTATCCAGCTATTAAAGGCATTAGGAAACCCAGTCCCCAACCAATAAAAACAAATCCGTAATTGGCGCCGAGGTTTTTGGATCCGAAGAAATCGGCCGTAAACGCTGGCATCAGCGCCAAGCCTCCGCCATATTGCCAATACGCGACGCCAAGAGCCAAAAACAGCAGAGGAACACTTTCCAGGTTTATTATGAAAGGAGCGCCGATCAGAAACATGGCTGATACGATTCCGTTAATAGTGTAGGCATTGTTTCTGCCAATCTTGTCTGAATAAAGACCGGTTCCCACTCTGCCCATGGCATTTATGGCTCCCCCAAAAGCTGCAATTATCCAGGCGTTCTGAGCGAAAAATTCAACCTTTCCCGCTGTCTTGGCAAGAATGGGAGCGGCGTTGGCAATCACGAGCAATCCAGATTGTGCGCTGCCCAAAAACATGAAAACCAGGGCATAGTATTGCCAGCGGGACATCATTTCCGGAGGTAGCCAGTCAACTGTGGGCTTGGGAGGCTGAGCAGAAGTGGGTTGATTTTTGGGCCCCGGCGGGACGTAATCAGCTGGTGGCCACGACAACAGCTGTCCAGCAGCTATAACTACCACTGCGAAGAAGATTCCCAGTCCAATGAAACTGGTTGAAATTCCGTAGTTGTCTATCAGATATTGAGCCATTGGGGCTATGTACAAGGCCGCGGCGCCATACCCCGCCACCACTATGCCGGAAACCAAACCCCGGCGATGAGTTCCAAACCATCTGAGGGCTGCTGGAGTAGGGGCAGCGTAACCTATACCCATGCCAATACCCCCCAAAACCCCAAATCCCAGGATCAGTCCCAGATAGCTCTTTGAGAGTCCAGCCACGACACAGCCAGCCGCAACGCAAAGCCCCCCCAGCGTAGCTCCAATCTTGGGCCCGTACGTGTCTTGTAACCTGCCACCAGGGATCATGAAGAAAGCAAAAAAGAGTCCGCAAATAAAATAGGCGAAGGTTCCCTGCGCATCAGTGAGATAAGCCCAACCTGCGTTTAGTCCAGTCATTAACTCGCCCGCATCGGCCTTGGGTTTGTCAACCAACGCTTTTTTCCAGACGCTCCAGGCATATAGAATACCGAGGCATAAATTTACGGCGGCGCCCGCAAAAGTGACTAGCCAGGCCCGTGCGGGCTCTTTTGAATTTTGGGATGTCATTTTGATACCTTCAACCCTGTAGGTAAGATCTGATTACTTTGTTAGAGCGCAGACTGATTAAATACCAAGGCGCAAAGTCTAATCCCATGAGGAACGAATCCGGACACCTGTAAGTTGCTGCACGTGAAGCTGGTCATACCTCTGTTCTTCTCCACCACTGGGAAAAGCTAGGGCCACCAGAATCGCTGCCAGAAATCCCAAAGGAATGGAGACAATTCCAGGATTCTTTAGTGGAAACAACGGTTGATCGAGTCCTACGGAAGAGACGCCGTCCTTATGTATTTCATATTCTATTCTGGCCCCCTGAAGAGTCGCCTGTTCCCTCGGGCTTAAAGTTGCTCCATCGTTCTGTTTCATTTCCAGGGTCTTTACTATCTTGTCAGCAGCCACCGCATCCTGCTTCGGATAATGCATGTTGGGTGAAACAAGAACCAGGACAATACAGACCGTACTTCCCACAAAAAGACCAGCCACGATACCCGCCGTGTTGAATTTCCTCCAGAAAAGTGAAAGTACGACCACCGGCAGGTTACCAGAGGCTGCAACTGCAAAAGCCAGGGCCACCAACTGGGCCACATTCTGGTTTTCTGCCGATATTCCGAATAAAATAGCTACCGCGCCCACGACAAATGATGTAATTCTGGCGGCAACGATTTGTTGTTTCTGTGTAGCATGTCCCTGCTTGATCAGGCTTACATAAACATCGTGAGCTATGGCGGCCGAGGCTGCGAGCACCAGGCCTGACACCACGGCCAGAATTGTTGCAAAAGCCACAGAGCACAGAAAGGCGAGGAGAGTGTCGCCAACAATAGGCGCAATCTGGTTGCCAAGCGCCTGGGCCAATAGCAGGGTTGCCAGATTACCCCCTGGATCCGTAGCCGATATCACTTGAGGTCCCACGTGCAAGGCTGCCCCAAATCCCAGAAGAGTAGTGAGAATGTAAAAAGAGCCAATCACAAACATAGCCACAATAACGGACTTCCTGGCTTCCCTTGCCGTAGGAACCGTAAAGAATCTCATCAGGATGTGCGGCATTCCGGCAGTGCCAAAAACCAGCGCCATTCCAAGTGAGATTTGATCAAGAGGGTTTTTCAGGAAGAGTCCCGGCTCCAGGAATCGCTGTCCATAATCCAAGCCAGGCTCAGCCACGGCATGTTTCAGAAGGGCGAACTGAACCCAGTCCTTGATTCCAGAATTATTTGCTATGTCGGCAAAAAACTGAAGAGGGCTAAAACCCGCCTGAGCCGCCACGAGTATGCTGAGAGCTACTCCCCCGGTCATGATCAGAAAAGCTTTTATAATCTGGACCCATGTAGTTGCTATCATGCCACCAAAAACAACGTATATGATCATTATGGCGCCGACCACGATGATTGAAATATTAAATGACACACCGAGCAGTAATTCCATCAGCTTCCCTGCTCCAACCATTTGAGCCACCAGATAAAAGATCGATACAATCACCGTTGATAATGCTGCCATCGCCCTAACGGGGATTGGAAAGGATCTGAAAGAAAGTATGTCTCCTATTGTAAAACGACCTGAATTTCTACATGGCTCAGCAACAATCAACAAAAGGGTTACGTAGGCCACAAGCCAGCCAACCGAATACAAGAATCCATCGTATCCGTATAGCGATATCAGGCCTGCAATTCCCAAAAAAGAAGCCGCAGACATATAGTCTCCAGCCAAAGCCCACCCGTTCTGCGCTCCTGATATTGCAGACCCTGCAACGTAGAAATCCGCTGAAGTCTTTGTCCTTCTGGCTGCCCAATAAACGACAATAAGCGTTATGCCTATAAAAATCAGGAACATGGCCACTGTGATAGGTCTGATTATCGTCAGTATGGGAAGGGGGACGGCCGCAGGCGCAGTCTGAATGGTCCCATTGCCCCAACCCGATGCCAGAACGGTTTGCTGAATGAACGCAGAAGAGTCTGCATTGGCGAAACTCTCATACATCAAGCTAAACGCCAGCATGCATGCAAACACCCAAAGGTAGTACGTTTGCCTTCTCATCGATGGCTACCCCCTACGAGATAGTGAGGTTATGCAAAAGGCCAAAGGTTTAATTAGAGGTTGAGTTAACGCCAACAAGTATAAGGCAGGGACAGCGCCCTTCGCAAAATGCTATCGAAATAGCTATCCACGATTTCCCATCACAGGGAAAAATACGGACTCACGGTAAGAAAGAATATTGAATTTACAGGTATCCTATGGATTCAGAATATTCCAGTGTTCAAAGCAAAGTCAAGAAGAACTTCATGGTCTTTATATAGAGAAGGTCGGCCCAGGTCTGAAATCACTCCTCAAACTGATCTCGTGTAAGATCTGACTGTGTCCATGAATTCCGTTAGAGAACTTCTGTCTCCTTCAGAAAGTTTGTCGATGACCCGGTCGTTGTTCAACCTGAAATTTTGAAGAATTTCTTTTGAATGCCTGTTGTTGAGCGCCAGTTCCGCATAGAGTCCGGACGGTTGTTCAAACTGGTGAATCATCATTCTTGCCAGATCCTGAAACCATTGGCCGGATATATCTAGATCCTTTTCAAGGTCAAAACCGGTCTGTTTTAAAGTAAGTCCCAATGATGTCAGGGCTACATGTCGCAGTGTCTGAACCGTTGCCATTAATCGGTCGTGTTTTTCAGGCGAAATTATCCTGACCCTGGCGCCCATGTTAAGTAGCTGTTTCTCAACCTTGGGCAGCCAGTGTTCCGAACGTGCGGGAGAAATATAGCAAAGTTGACCCGCGAATGACTCTGCAGAAGGCCCAAACATGGGATGCGCGCCTATAACTTCACAAACGCTGTTATTAAGCATCTGCCTCACCGGTTCCTCTTTCAGTGATGTAATATCCATCAACAGGCTCGAAGGATTCATCACAGGGCCAACAATTCTGGTCACATCATGCAATGACTCAAAAGGAACAGCGAGGATCATAATGTCTATGTTATCTGCAAATTCTTCAAGGACCTCCGGGGAATTCCTGTCAATTCCTTTTATACTGAATCCAGACTGTTCCAGTTGATTGAAAAGCCACGATCCCATGCGGCCATTGGATCCGATGATTCCTATCTTTAGTTTGTTGCAATCACATGACTCCACGAATTTCCTCGCAAACGTAAATATAGCGCTGGCTAAAATGCACGAGCTGGATCCATTTTTGGATAAGATCCCAGAAGTTTGATGTGTTCAACATCTCCTTCCAACTCCCGGAGGCACTCACTTAAATTCGGATCATCTATATGTCCGTCGCAATCTACAAAGAATGAATATTCCCATGGCCGATCCTTCAAAGGCCGTGACTCTATCCTGGTCAGGTTTATCGAACGGCTGGAAAAATGTCTCAAAGCTTTGCACAAAGACCCGGACTGATGTTTTGCCGCAAAATACATTGAAGTCTTGTCAAATCCTGTGGGTTTGCAAGCTGTCTGGCCAATTATGAGAAATCTGGTCTTGTTGTCGCTCCTGTCCTGAATATTCTCAGCGAGAACATTGAGTTTATAGGTCTGTGCGGCCAGAGAGGATGCTACTGCAGCGGCTCCAGGTTCATCTCTAGCCTTTTTGGCCGCTTGCGCCGTGCTCGAACATTCCATCAGCGTGATCCCCTGCAAGTTCGTGTGTAGCCATTTTCTACACTGATTCAAGGCTTGAGGATGGGAATAAACCTTACTCACGGCATGGCTGGATGATTCACAGGACATGAGAGTGTGTTTTATCGAGGCGTAGATTTCTCCAGATATTACCAGGTCAGAACTTAAAAAGCTGTCCATAGTTGCGCTAACTCCGCCTTCGATAGAATTCTCGACCGGGACTACCCCAAAACTGGTCCTTCCGGTTTCTACTTCCTGAAACACATCGAGTATGGAGCCCGAAGGTTTGAGTTCAGTCGAATGCCCAAATCTGTTCAGTGTCACCATGTGACTGAATGTAGTTTCGGGACCCAGGAACGCAACACTTACAGGTTTTTGAAGTTCTCTGCACGCCGATATTATTTCTGTAAAAATGGACCTTAAACCGGTTTTGGGCATTGGTCCGTCAGGTAAATCGAATATTCTCCGCATTATTTGCGATTCTCTCTCGGTCGATAATGATCCGATCCCGACAGACTGCTTTCGGTCACCAATAGTGTGCGCCAGTGATGCACGTTCATTCAACAGTTGGATTATTCGAATATCGACTTCGTCAATTCGTCGCCTCGCATCACGAAGACTGACGTCATCCGATATGTTTATGGCGCCATTATCCTCTAAAGATTTTGTTGGTTCTGAATTCATTGTATGTTTCTCCGATTTCAGATCAGGAAGCAGACTGTCCAGATCGCAGGTCATCCATGGTGATTGACAGTGCAACATGCGGGCAGCCGCTTCCCTGTAATCTGGAATTGAACGATCGAAAATTGTCGATTTTCAGAAATGAAACTGAAGTCGAATTAAACATGATAGCCTCCACATGCAAAAGCCCGGAGTTTTTAAGAGCCCAGGGACTTTAACGCAAAAAAGCCATGGGCTATGTTTGTCTGCCCATGGCTTCCGGATTTTTTGAGCTTGTTACGCCAGTAATCCTCACATCATGGGCAGACTAGCCTCAAAATAATAGAAACCACAATAGTAGCCACTAAGATTCAATACTGAAAAACCAATCGCAGGATTTCTATTTTCCGCAGCGCCCATGACGTAGCTGAATCTCCTCTACTGAATGCTCTTATTAAACACTCTTCGTAATTGTTGTCAAGCCTGGCTTCAGCGCCAACTTAAAAGTGATCATGATTCCGGGTTGTGAATGCTACGGTGAAACCAGATCAATGCCAGAATGTAGGAGTCAAAGCCAAAGCCTGATATTGATCCACAACAGACATCGGCCAGCAAGGATGTGTGGCGAAAATGTTCGCGAGCCACAGGGTTCGATATATGCACCTCAACGACCGGGACAGATATTGCCGAGACGGCATCGCGAATGGCCACACTGGTGTGAGTATAAGCTCCTGCATTCATGATGACTCCTGAACATTCCTCACCAGCTTTCTGCAGGCAATCAACTATTTCCCCTTCGATGTTGCTTTGGAAGAATTTCAAATCCATGCCCAGTTCAAGACTTGTGCGCTGAAGTTCCCCCTGAAGATCCGACAGGGATCTGCTGCCGTAAACTGATGGTTCACGTTTACCAAGCATGTTCAAATTTGGTCCGTTAATTACGGTAATCTTCATGGTGTCCTCAAAATGGTCTTCTGGCGCAACCAGGCGTCAGCTATGACTATGGCTGCCATTGCTTCCGCTACAGGCGCTACCCTCGGACAGATGCATGGATCATGACGTCCTTTGATGTTAATTGACTTGGGGTCTTTATGAAGGCTCACAGTCTGCTGGGTCAAGGAAATTGAAGGTGTCGGTTTTACCGCAAGTCTAGCCACAATATCCTGGCCAGTTGATATTCCTCCCAGAATACCCCCTGCGTGATTTGATCCAAACCCGTCAGGAAGAATTGGATCGTTGGATTGTGACCCGAGGAATCTGGTAAGCGCAAAACCAGATCCAAATTCGACACCTTTTACTCCGCCAATAGACAAAAACGCGGCTCCAAGCGTAGCGTCCAGTTTGTCAAAAACCGGGTCCCCGAGTCCTGGAGGAGCCCCTTTGACAATTACTTCAACCACTCCGCCAACTGAATCACCTGCCTTTTGGGCCAGCATCACGGCCCGTTCCATTTCCTCAGCTACATTCGGGTCTGCGCATCGCAGAGGATGTTTTTCAGCAAAATCAGGATCAACTGCGGTTCCTTCAATGGTAGACAGGCTTTTGACGTAGCTTCTTATCAGGACACCCAGGGGTTCAAGGATTTTTCTGGCAACAGCTCCCGCTGCAACTCTTCCGACTGTTTCCCGACCAGAAGACCGACCTCCGCCAGGTTGTGGAGAAATGCCGTATTTCATGTAATAGGAATAGTCCGAGTGGCCTGGACGAAAGACTTCTTTGAGGTTCTCATAGTCTTTGGAACGGGCTTGGGTATTCCTGACCAGAATGGCTATCGGCGAACCCAATGTAATGCCTTCAGCCACTCCTGAGAGGATCTCAGCCTGATCACTCTCATTGCGTTGGGATACAAATCTGGATGTCCCGGGTCGACGTCTGTCAAGATCATGCTGTATTGAAGCCACGTCGAGCCTAATCCCCGGAGGCGTCCCATCAATGATGACGCCTACTGAATGACCGTGAGATTCCCCAAAAGTGCTTATTCTGAACACTTGTCCAAAACTACTGCCCATGTCAGCTTTCTCCAGCTTTCCTGATGGCCAGGTCAAGTTCAGTCTCTGTGACATCATTCACTATTACGTACTTGCCTATGCCTCCAAGCAATATAAAAGTGATCTTTTCCGACCTGTTTTTCTTGTCATTTAGCATTATATTCCAGGCTTGCCCGGCTGTCGGAAGTTTTACAGGCTTGGGACAAATCATTTTGACTGTCTCAAGAGAGTCCCTGGCTAGCTCGCCGCTCATCAGCCCTCTCCCATGAGATATCCAGATCGCAACCAGCATCCCTTGCGCAACCGCCATTCCATGACTTATCGTGTAATTGTTGTAGCTCTCAACCGCATGACCGTAAGTGTGTCCCAGGTTCAGAATCCGCCGTAGATCCCTTTCCCTGAAGTCGATTGAGACAACATGACATTTCGCAGCGGCTGAGCGCGCCAAGACCTCACTCAAATGAACAACAGATCCCTTGTTGAGTTCCCTGATATTATCTCTCATGTAAGCGCAAAGCTTGGCATCGAATACTAGTCCGGTCTTATATGCCTCAACAAGACCCTCACGTATTTGATCCGATTTGAGCGTGTGCAGAGATAGCAGGTCGATGACCGTGACGAGAGGCTTCGTGAAAAGTCCCACCGAATTCTTTATATTGCCCACGTCCACCGCAGATTTTCCACCAATTGCGGCATCAACAGCAGCGACCAATGTTGTTCCTGTCAGTATGAAATCCATCCCCCTTTTATAGGTTGCTGCGACAAAGCCACCTATGTCAGTGATGACTCCGCCGCCCAATGCCAATAGAAGATCACCCCTCCCAATCCTTGCTTCCAGAAGCTTTTCGTAGATCATCCCTGCGGTTTTGAGTGTCTTGGATTTCTCTCCGGGTCTTACTGAGATGACTGTAGGAGAATCACATATCTCTCTGTACCTATCCAGATGAAGACGCTCAACATTTCCATCAGTCACAATTGCTGTTTTCCTACCGGCAACGTAATGACGGATAGAACCTGGCGCGTCCCACGAGATTTTTACACAGCTGTTGTAATCCTCGTAGTTTACTGCGATTTCCCTTTCAGGGTATATGTAGGAACAGATTTTTAAGGCTATTTTTCCCGGAGGCAAGGAATCGACTTCGATTCTGAAGTCACAGTCCCTGTAGGTTTCAAGACGTTCACGGAAAAGATCTTTCACTTGGGAGAAGTTTTTCCATAGTGGACGGCCGGAAATTTCATCATCGCCAAGCCTAGTCCTTATCACGTCCAGACTGGAGTCAAGAAAGATGGAAACTCCCATAACCCTGATTAGTTGTCGATTCTCAGGCCGCTCATAGAGTCCACCGCCAGTGGCAATCACCAGACCTTTTCTTCGTGAAAGTTTTTTCAAAAGTAGGGATTCAGCATCACGAAACTTTTCTTCACCTTGTGTCTGGAATACACTTGTGATCGGCATCCCAAACTTTCGCGAAATGTGCTCGTCCGTATCAACAAACTCACGCCTGAGATACTTTGATACTATTTTTCCAACTGTCGATTTGCCTGAGCCCATGAAACCGATCAAAAATATGTTCTTCATTCATTTATCCCAGATATGAATAGAATTCAGATGCGGTAGCTGATTCGCCTGTCCAGAGGACAAAACTGCGAGCCGCCTGAGCCGCAAGCATCTTGAGGCCGTCTGAAAATCGGCATCCTTTCCTTGTTGCCACATCTTGCCAGATATTGACTGATCGTCCGTAATTCATGTCAAAAACAAGCTCCAAGGCTGATCCAGATATTGAGCCTGCGACCTCCATCATGATCTGGTCAGCTTCCTCAGGCGCTGAAACAGGGGTAGCGTTAACGACCAGTGGAACCTGACTTGTTAAGTCGCCACAATGTTTAAAATCAACATGCTCGACACCCAGTTTTTTTGATAATTCAGACAACTTCGTTGTATTGCGACCTGCAATGATGACAGAAGAGGCTCCCATTTCTGTCAGCGCCATCACAGCGCTTTTTGCAGCCCCTCCCGAACCAAGAACCATGCATCTCATGTTTTCGGCATTAAAACCCAGCATGCTCAAAGCGTCCTTAAAGCCTGCCACGTCGGTGTTAACTCCCAGAAGTTTGTTGTCCTTGACCAGAACAGTGTTAACAGCCATTAAGCGATTGGCCAGAGGAGAAAGCTCATCCAGGAACTCGATGATGTTTTCCTTGTGAGGAATTGTCACATTCGCTCCAGAAAATCCCATGGCCCTGAAGCCACACATTGCTTCGCCGAGCGCGGATGGGGGTAGACAAAAGCTTACATAATGCGCATCCATGTTGCGTGTCTTGATAGCTTTGTTATGCATCATTGGTGATTTTGATTTTTTAGCCCGGACATCGCCAAAAAGGCAGAATACTTTCATTTGACAAGCTTCCTAAGGGTTTCATTAAAATTGGGGTAAGAAATGGCGATGCATTCCTCATCATCGATTTCAGGAAAACTATTTGAAAGCAGACCTGCTATACGCAGTGTCATGGCAATGCGGTGATCTCCATAACTTTCCAATTTCTCCGGTGGGTTCAGTTTTGTTGGACCATGTACAAAGAGCGAGTCTCCTTTGGCTTCCAGTTTGGCGCCCATGGCATTTAGCTGATTCACAACTGCCTCAACTCTGTCAGACTCCTTAATCCTGAGTTCAGAGACATCATGAAAAATTGAAGTTCCCTTTGCCTGGGTTGCTATTAAAGCCAATATGGGAACTTCGTCTACGAGCATCGGGGTCTCTTGAGGGTGAACCTGGAATGGAGCTAGTTCAGGAGTGTAAGCAGCAAACAGGTCACCATAAATTTCACCGCAGGACTTTCTGTCGGAGTTCCCTGAATACTTCCCCTGATTGACTGAAACTATGGCTCCCATTCGCTGCAAAACGTTTAAAGCGCCTACCCGGGTAGGATTCAGGAGAACTTTACCCACATTAACCTTGCTATCAGGTAACATGATGGCCGCGCAAATGAAAAAACAGGCAGAGGAAATATCTCCAGGAACGTAATATTCAACGGGCATTGTTAACAACGACTCTTTTATTGACCAGCCATCCGACGTTCTGCTGATATTCGCCCCACAACTCTTCAGCAATATTTCCGTATGATCTCGGCTGGCGATATTTTCAACCACCTCTGTTTCTCCGGCCGACTGAACTCCGGCCAGGAGGATGGCGCTTTTGAGCTGTGCGCTTGGGGTCGGAAGTTCATAACGGATTCCACTAAGCTTGCTACCTCTTACCCTTACAGGTGGTCGCCCTTTTTCATCACATTGGATACTTGCTCCCATCCGCCTGAGTGGTATTGCTATGCGCTCCATGGGTCTTTTTCTCAACGATTGATCTCCATCGAGAATGTAATCTCCATGGCTAGGGCTTAAAATACCCATGAGAAGCCTGATAGTTGTCCCTGAATTCTCGCAATCGAGTTCGGCGTGATGTTTAAGGTTTCGCTGAGCTCCCTTGATTTCGACGAAATCCGGCCTAATATCCACATGTCCACCGAGTTCATTGACTATCCTGAGCGACGTCATGCAGTCCCTGGCTGTGGAGAAATTCTGAACGCGGGAACGCCCATTTGCAATCAGTGATAGCAGGACTATCCGGTGAGACAATGATTTGTCACCGGGAGGGAAAAAGGTTCCTTCTAGTCTCATTTCGAAGCCTTACCCATCCAGAAAATAAAAAACCCACCTTTTTCGAGGTGGGCCCTGGAAACGAGCTTGAATACTATCAGAGCTCTTTACAAGACTCCACCGTCAGAGGAGACCAGTAAAAACCCCAATAGCTCATTTCAACATTTCCGGATTTCTGGTTGTGATGTATTTTCATTTATGACTTGCCGTATGGTTTTCCAGTGTTAAGCTACACTACTTACAGCATGAATGGTGCTATCATTATGGTGTTTTTGTCAAGCGCTATTTGTTGAGGTGTTAAAAGGATGGTTTTGAAGAGCCGCAAGAAAAAGCTTCACAGAGCAGGCCTTTCCCCAGGGACTCTAGCGACGGTCTCAGAAACCGACTCATCACCAACGGTGCTCAATGCTGTTACCTTTAACGTGGAAGAAATCAGCTTTCATGACAACCTAGCCCCTGGAGAACTCAGGAACTTAATTGATCCTCAAAAAATGCTGTGGCTTGATGTCTGTGGTTTCAGGAATATTGAGGTAATCGAATCCGTAGGGAAAGCTTTCAATATTCATCCACTGGTTTTGGAGGACATATTGAACCCAACCCAGAGGCCAAAGATAGAGGAATTTCAAGATTCCGTTTTCATGGTAATAAGGAGCCTGAGATACGATGACTCAGACGACCGGGCCGAGGCTGAACAGGTTTGCATAATCATGGGTCAAAACTTCGTGATCACTTTCAAGGATTCGCATCACCCAATCTTTGATCCGGTAGTTCAGAGACTCAAGGTTGAGAAATCACGGTTACGTGAAAGTAAATCTGACTATCTGGCTTATTCATGCATAGATGTGATTGTTGACAACTATTTTATAGTCCTGGAAAGGATGGGGGATCAAATTGAGGAAATAGAGCACGCGCTTGTCAACAAACCTCTCCCCCAGACGCTTGAATCAATTCATCGGCTAAAAACTGATCTCATTTTCATAAGAAAATCATTGTGGCCAGTGAGGGAAATGGTGTCCCGGATGATGGTCGGGGACTCTTCTTTCATCAATCCATATCTGAGGCCCTACCTTCGTGATCTCTTTGATCACGCCATTCACGCCATAGATATGGTGGAGGCATTCAGGGATATCACATCCGGGATGATAGACATTTACCTATCCAGTATTAACAACCGACTGAGTGAAACAATGAAATTTCTGACCATTATATCTACTATTTTTATACCGTTAACATTTTTGTGCGGTTGGTACGGAATGAATTTTGCCGACATGCCGGAACTAAAATGGCGCTATGGCTATCCCATGGTATTGATAATAGCAGTCACCATAGCCTCGACCATGATATTCTATTTTCGAAAGAGAAAATGGATATAGACCGTGCAGCTTACAGAAATGAAGCTGATTTTTTTGACGGCCTTGACTTTTGTGCCCAAAAAAGGTAAAAAGCTCGCTCAATTAAGGTAAATTTTTAGGAGACTTAACAAATTGTCTGATTCCTCTCAACATACGAGAAACACTCAATCTTCATCCCTTGTCGAAGTCAGACTTAAGAAAATAGAAGAATTGGTAAACCAGGGTATACCCCCATACGCCACAGGATTCAGACCCGAGATTGATTCCGTAAGTTTCAGGCAAGCTTACGCCAACCTCTTGGAAAATGAGACTCTGGACCTTGAGATGAAAATGTCTGGCAGGATTGTCGCCATAAGGCTATTAGGCAAGGCGGCGTTCATGCGCTTACGAGACAGGTCTGGAGATTTTCAGATTTACATGGGCAGGGACACCGTTGGAGCTGATAGCTATTCTTTAGCCAAGAAATTGGACATAGGCGATATCATAGGAGTAGTTGGCAAACCATTCAAGACTCGGACCGGCGAAGTCAGTGTTCTTGTCGAGCAGTTTACTCTTCTAACCAAAGCGCTGCGTCCGTTGCCAGAGAAATGGCATGGACTTTCGGATGTTGAAACCCGTTACCGTCAGCGGTATCTCGATTTAATTGTAAATCAGTCTTCCAGGGATATCGTTGTCACACGCAGCAGAATTATCACTTATCTGCGAAACTTTCTATGCGAGCGTGGCTTCCTGGAGGTCGAAACTCCAATGATGCAGGCTCTGCCTGGCGGCGCAACTGCAAAGCCTTTCGAAACATATCACAATGCTTTGGACAGGAGCCTTTACCTTAGAATCGCTCCTGAGCTCTATCTGAAGAGATTGCTGGTTGGCGGTTTTGACAAGGTTTTTGAAATCAACCGCAATTTCAGAAACGAAGGTATTTCCACACAACACAACCCGGAATTTACCATGCTGGAGTTTTACGAGGCCTATCAGACCTATGATGACCTGATGAATCTCACTGAAGAAATGCTTTCCAGCGTAGCCGTCGATGTTACGGGTAGTTGCAAGTTTATGTATGGCAAGACAGAGGTCGATCTTACCCCTCCTTGGGAGAGACTTACAGTCAGGGAAGCCTTACTCCGTTATCAGGCCCTCAAAGCAGATGAAATAGATGATCGTAACGCCGTTTTCATCAAAGCTGTCGAAATGGGGCTCAACGTGAACAAGGAAGACTCCCTGGGCAAACTCTGGATGACTGTTTTTGATGAGGTTGTAGAGGAAAAACTTTGGGGTCCGGTCTTCATACACAAATATCCTGTTGATGTGTCTCCATTGGCTAGACGTAATGATGAGGATCCGACCGTAACCGACAGATTTGAACTCTATATCTGTGGACGTGAAATGGCTAACGCCTTTACTGAGCTCAATGATCCGATGGATCAGAGGAGCAGATTTGAGCAACAGGTCATGGCTCGAAATGCAGGAGATGAAGAGGCCCATTATCTGGATGAGGATTTTCTCAGGGCCCTTGAGTACGGTATGCCGCCTGCTGCTGGTGAAGGTTTGGGTATAGACAGGCTCGTAATGCTTCTAACCAATTCACAATCAATCAGAGAGGTCATTTTATTCCCTCACATGAGACCTGAAAAAGGGCTTGGATGAAGTTACCTCTCGAGATCAGGATAGGTTTGCGCTACCTTAGGGCAAAGCGTAAGCAAGCCTTCATATCTGTGATTAGTGGTTTTGGCGTCTTGGGCGTTATGCTGGGCGTTATGACGCTCATTATCGTCTTGGGAGTGATGAACGGCTTTGAGCGTGACCTGAAGGACAAAATTCTTGGAACAGTGTCACACTTGGTTGTGATGAATCATTCCAGCAGATCGTTGACCGGTTGGCAAGCTCTGATGGACCGTCTGGCAGTGTTCGATGGAGTCAAGGCGGTTACCCCATACATATACGGTCAGGCCATGTTGTCTTCTAAGGGGAAGGTCAGAGGTGTGATTGTTAGAGGAATAGATCCGGCCACCGCAGGCGACGTAATTTCATTGTCCAAGTATTTGGAATCCGGATCTCTAAAAGATCTGGCTTATTCCTATGAGGGGCTAGGTAGCCTGATCATAGGAAAAGAACTTGCTACGGTCAGCTCCTTGAGGGTTGGAGATACCGTTCAGCTAATATCTCCTCAGGGCAAAAGGACCCCTATTGGAGCCATCCCAAGGGTTCAAAACTTTAGGATTATCGGCGTGTTCAAGTCAGGAATGTACGAGTTTGACTCCAACCTTGTTTACATGGACTTGCCTGAGGCACAGAAGTTCTTTGAAATGGATGACGGAGTTACAGGAATTGAAGTCAACCTGGTAGACATTTACATAGCGCCCAAGTTGGCGGCCAGGATAGAAGCTGGTCTGGGAGCGCCGTACTGGACCAGGACCTGGAGAGATATGTATCGCAATCTGTTCAGCGCACTAAAGTTGGAAAAGATTGCCATGTTCATAATTCTGACGTTCATAGTTCTGGTTGCGGCATTCAACATTATCATTTCCCTGATAATGCTCGTAATGGAAAAGAGTAAGGATATCGCTATTCTAAAATCGTTAGGGGCAACCTCTGACCGGATAATGAGAATATTCATAGTTCAGGGGATGGTAATAGGAGCGACAGGCACACTTTTGGGTACCTTGGCTGGTCTAGGTGGAGCGGCCTTGTTGGCTCGTTATCCTGTGATAGAACTTCCAGAGGAGATTTATACGATATCCACGCTGCCAGTGGCCATCAATGCGCTTGATGTATGCATTATATGTATGGTTGCTCTGACGATATGTTTTCTGGCTACCCTGTATCCCTCATTTAAAGCGGCCCGTCTCGAACCCGTGGAGGCGCTACGCTATGAGTAAAGCTCCTTTATATGAGCTGGTGGATATTCACAAGAACTACTCGCATCCAGGCGGTGATATTGAGATTCTACGAGGTCTGGATTTTTCGGTGGAGAAGGGGGAGACAGTTGCAATTACAGGTCCTTCAGGAGTTGGCAAGAGCACGCTGTTGCACATAATGGGTCTGCTGGATAAGCCATCATCCGGGGATGTTCGTTTTGATGGAACTGACATCACTAAATTTTCCGAATTAGAAATGGCCAGGCTCAGGAATTCCAAGATAGGATTTGTTTTTCAGTTTTTTCAGCTATTACCTGAATTTAACGCCATTGAAAATGTTTTGATGCCGGCGTTAATAGCGGGTGGGAGTTTCGGGTCTCTGAAAAAGAAGGGACTTGACCTTCTTGACGCTGTCGGTCTTGGTCACAGGTCTCGTCACAGACCAGGTGAACTTTCAGGCGGCGAGCAACAGAGGGTGGCCATAGCGAGATCTCTCATAATGGGCCCTGAAGTGATCCTGGCAGATGAGCCGACTGGCAATCTGGATCCCGATACTGGCGATGAAATAGAGACTCTTCTGAGAAAACTAAACGCCTCCAGAAATACAACACTAGTAGTGGTTACACACAAAGAATCTTTGTCAATGTCCATGGATAGACGAGTTACTCTTCATGGTGGCAGGTTGGTGGAGCTTCAATGATCAGAATCCTGGCACTGTTAATAAGTTTTATATGCCTTCCGGCTTTTGTTCTGGCCCAGGAGACCCAAATAAGAAAGGTCATGATTTTTCCTTTCAAAGTTGTGGCCAAGGGAGCTGCCGCGGACCAACTCAATAGCGAACTTGCCGGTGTTTTGGGAGCGGAACTCTCCCGTGACGGTGATATAGAAATCGCATCCGGATTGCCGTTTGCCAATGCTGTTCAGGATAGAAGGGTCGATCCACAGAGGCTCGTTCGAATCGGTGACAGGATGGGAGCGCAACTAGTAATCTGGGGAAACCTGACAGAGTTGGATGACGGCTTAGCCCTTGAGCTGTCTGCGCTGCAAACCCGACCCGGAAGCAGAGTGCGTCTTTTCACCGCCAATGGAAAGGACAAGTCTGAACTAATCGGAAGAATGCGCGATATTTCAGCGGAAATCGGGGCCACGGTCATGAACAGGCCCAAAATCGGCGAAATAAAAATTGAAGGTAACAAGAGAATTCAGCGTGAAGCCATTCTTAACAAGATAGACATGAAGCCCGGGAGTCCCTTCAGGAAGTCTGCCATTGGTGATGAGATTCGGGAGATCTACTCGATGGGATATTTTGAGGACGTTCAGGTCAGGGCTCAAGAGGCTCCTGACGGTAAAATGGATCTCTACATAACATTAAAAGAACGACCCTCCATAAAAAACATAGAGTTGGAAGGTCTGAAAATCTTTTCTAAGGACGAAGTCCTTGACGCATTGACAACCAAGTCTTTTTCAGTGGCCAGTGTTCAGAAGATTCGCAACGATATTGAAAAAATGAAGGGCATGTATGAGAAGGAGGGGTATTATCAGCCCCAGATAGACTACGAAATCAAAGAGCTTTCTCCGAGTGAAGCTACATTATCATTCAAAATAGATGAAGGAAGAAAAAGCTATCTTACAGATATAGTACTTGATGGCCGCAGCAAGCTTGACGAGAAAGAGATAAAGAAAGCCCTTACCCTTAAAGAGAAAAGCTGGTTCTGGTTTCTAGATGAATCTGGTTCGTTTACCAGGGAAAAACTCGAAGAAAACAGGATGAGGCTTTTAGCCAGTTATCTCGAGAACGGTTTCATCAATGTCCAGGTTGGCTCGCCCAAAATGGACATTACCGACGGCGCTGTAAAAGTGACGTACCCGATAAAAGAGGGTGACCGTTTTCAGGTCCGCAAAATTGAAGTCGAAGGAGATCTGATATCTCCAGCGGAGCAACTCGTATCTCAGTTGAAGGTCAAGCCAAAAACCTGGTTCAAGAGATCAGATGTGGCGGATGACATCAAGACCCTGACCAAACTGTATAATAATCAGTGTTACGCGTACGCTGACATAGAACCTATGCAGAAAATCAACGATGAGCACGACTTCGTTGATCTGACATTCAAGGTAACCAAGGGAGACAAGGTTTCTATTGAGCGGGTAGACATAACAGGAAACGATAGAACGAGAGACAAGATCATCAGAAGGGCGCTCATGATCAGTGAGGGCGACATATACAATTCTGACAGCTTTGAAGGTACCAAGAGCAACCTTGAGAGTATGGATTTCTTTGAGGCAGTCAAGCTGAAAACCTCTCCCGGATCTCGCCCAGATATGATGAACGTCACCGTTGAGGTTATTGAAAAGAAGACCGGATCTTTGGCAGCCGGATTGGGCTATTCCTCTCAGGACGGCGCCATGGGTAATATCGATCTCAAAGAGAGAAACCTGTTTGGTATGGGAGTTGTAGCCAACGCCAAAGCCAATCTATCCAGCAGGAGAAGTAATTACGAAGGATCTCTGACTTACCCATGGATAATGGATTATCCTCTCACAGGAAGTCTTAGAGGGTATAAGGCTCAACAGTATGAGACTAGCTACCTGAGAGACAGTGATGGATTCAGTGTGCATCTTTCCTATCCGCTATATGGTTTGTGGACAATGAGTTCGGGTTTTGCCCGTGACTCCAGCAAACTATCCGGATTCGAACAGATATTTGCCAGATCCATAGTGGCTTATTACGCTCAATACAATACCGTAGCTCAGAAGTATCTGAACATATCAGAAAACTCACTATCCTTGAATTTTGGAAGAGACACGCGCAACAATTCGGTCATACCCACGGCGGGTTCAAAACTCACCTTGGGAACCAGGTTGTCAGGCCTTGGAGGCGACGTGGCGTTCTCCAGTTATTACACCGAGGGAATTTATTATCAGTCTCTGTTCTGGCGGGCAATTCTAAAGCTCAGGGCCAATGGTTCCATGCTCATGGAATCCGGATCTGACCCAATTCCTTTTGATCGAAGAATTCTCTTGGGTGGAATTCAAAGTATTCGTGGATACAAACAGGGCGAAATAGGTCCCAGAGACAGATTCGGGAATGTCATCGGAGGTGACAGGGCGCTGTTCTCCAACGTTGAGTGTCTTTTCCCACTCATTGACAGGCTGAAATTGAATGGAGTAACCTTTTTCGACATTGGGAACTCCTGGAATGTATCAGAAGGGCCTTTCATGAGTGACGTCAAGGCAGGCGTCGGTGTGGGTATTAGATGGATATCACCAATGGGACCACTCAGGATAGAGTACGGATGGAAAGTTAACCCTAACAAGGGAGAGGAACCGGGAGCATTTGCGTTTGCCATGGGACAGCTTTTTTAAAAAAGCTTTCGAACAAATAGCTCTTCCGGCCATATTTTTAGACGGCTTTTTTACTTTACAGGACTCTACTACCTTGTTGCAATTTCTAAGGTTCGTTGGTATTACTTCCCCCGTTTGGTTCGGTTTCCCGCCAATCATGTCATTTAGAACGAGGACTAAATTTTAAGGCCATTATGATAGTTGTCTAATTACAGTCACTTGACCAATGAAAGGAGCTTCACTCATGTCAAGATCTTTAACCGCGATTCTGTTCGCACTTTTTACAGCATTCATTTTCTGCTCAAATGTTGTTCACGCACAACCGTTATCGGTTGCATTTGTAGACTTTCAGAAACTGGAAGCCAAGTCCAAAAAGGCACAGGATCTCCAGAAAAAACTCACAGATATGAGCAATGTGAAGAGAAACGACCTTGAAAAGAAAAAGAATGAACTTGTGAATTTACAGGAACAACTTCAGAAACAGGGGCCCATGCTCAAAGAAGAAACCCGAAATGACAAGATCAAAGAGCTTGGAGTCAAGGAGATGGAGCTGAAGCTTGCGCAGAAAGCTGCTGAAACCGATTTGCAAAATGAGTTCAGGGCGGCTCAGGAACTGATGATGAGAGATATCAACAAGATCATCGCTGACATACGCACTCAGAAGAACCTCAGCATGGTCTTGAATTCAATGGCGATATTGTCGGCAGATGACGCTTTTGACATTACTGATGAAGTCATTCGGTTATATGATAGCTCCGCCCCGGGAAAAGCTTCCGATAAACCGAAAGCTCCAGCTCAACCGGCCGCTCCTGCTAAGCCGAAAGCTCCCGCAGCGAGATAATCGCTTGCCCGATTCTTTTAAGAGATGCGTTACACTTTAGAGCAACTAGCTGATATTCTTAAACTCGAGGTCTCAGAGCGCCCCGGCCCAGAGATTACCGGGGTCAGACCTCTGGAGTTTGCTCAGTCCTCGGACTTGACCTATGTTGAAAATGAGCGATTTGCGTCTGAACTCCCCTCGAGTTCTGCAGCTGCTGTAATTGTAGCGCAAGATCTTCCTGCGCCGAATATTCCTTACATGAGGTCCAAAACTCCCGAAGCGGAATTCGCACGCCTGACGGCTCTGTTCTTCAAGCCGCGCCCATCGAATGCGGGAATTTCAGCAATGGCTGTCGTATCTCCTTCTGCAGAACTCGGCGCCGGTGTCTCCATTGGGGCTTATTCCGTTATTGGAGAAAAATGCGTTATAAGTGACGGAGTAAATATCGGCGCTGGGGTTGTAATTGGGGACAATTGCGCCATCGGTGTCGATACTGTTGTACATCCAAATGTAACTATTTATGACGGCGTCAGAATCGGCCGCAGGGTCATAATTCATTCGGGCACGGTGATAGGATCGGATGGTTTCGGCTATGCTCAGGGTGTTAACTCTAGCGGTTATCCTGAAATCATTAAAAAATATCACTCTGGTTGCGTAGTCATTGAAGACGATGTGGAAATTGGAGCTTTGTGCGCCATAGACAGGGCGCTGGCAGGCGAGACAAGAATCGGCCAGGCAACCAAGGTTGATAATCTGGTTCAGATAGCCCACAATGTTACTATTGGAGCAGGAACTGTCCTGGCTTCACAGGTTGGCATAGCAGGGAGTTCTTCCATTGGTAACTTTTGCATGGCCGGTGGTCAAGCCGGTGTTAGAGATCATGTCAAGGTTGGAGACAGAGTGATTCTCGCTACTCGAGTGGGGGTGTACAGGGATGTTCCAGACGGCGCCATAATGGCCGGCTCAGTTCCCGCAATGCCCCATAAACTGTTTTTGAGGGTTCAGACCCTCATAAAAAGGCTTCCTGATCTACTTGACAGAATCAGAAAGCTGGAAAAACTTGTAATGAAAGATCCCAAGGACAAAACATGATTCATCCAACAGCGGTAATTCATCCTGGAGCAATGATTGCTGATGATGTGACTATAGGCGCATACTCTGTTATAGGTGGCAACGTAACTATTGGGGCAGGGTGTGAGATTGGTCCACATGTGGTTATCGAGGGTCACACCACATTGGGATCTGGGGTAAGGATTTCACAATTTGCTTCAATTGGAGCGGCGCCTCAGGATCTTTCTTACCGCGGAGAAGATACCACGGTGGTCATTGGAGACCGTGTAAACATCAGGGAATACGTAACGGTCCACAGAGGAACCTACAAGGGAAAGAAATCGACTGTTATCGGAGATGACAGTTATCTGATGGCATATTGCCACGTGGCTCATGACTGCATCCTCGGCAAGGGTGTGATCATGGCAAATTCAGCGCATCTTGGAGGTCACATCGAAATTGGGGACCGCGCCATTCTGGGCGGTATTGTAGCCGTTCATCAGTTTGTCAGGGTAGGGGAGTACGCCTTGGTCGGAGGTGTATCCGGGGTAGCAAAAGACGTTCCTCCTTACACCCTTGCAAGTGGGTCGCGAATATATGTTTACGGACTTAACGAAGTGGGTCTAAGGAGAAATGGCTTTCCCCCTTCGACTATAAGGGTTCTGAAACACGCGTTCAAACTGGCGTTCAGGTCTTCTCTGAGAGTAGATGAAGCGGTTACGAAAATCAGGGAAGAAATGGCGGACACACCTGAGGCCATGAAGTTCGCTGATTTTCTGGCCAGTTCAAAGCGGGGCACAGCCAGGGTGTCCCTTAGCAGACATGCGTTCCGGGCGATTTAATTATGTCAACGATTGGAATAATAGCCGGCTCCGGTGAACTACCAGCGCATGTAGGCTCAGAAGCTTTAGAGAGAGGTTTTTCGGTTGTAGCCATAGCTTTTGAAGGTTTCACGAGCCCCTCCATAGATAAAGCTGCTACCAACGTCTGCTGGATGAAACTCGGACAGGTCAACAAGGCCATTGAGGCGCTCAAGACCAACGGTGTCAGCCGCGTTGTCATGGCTGGCAAGATAGAGAAGAGTAATCTTTTGAACCTGTTAAGGTTACGTCCTGACAGAAGGGCCTTGAAAATAATTAGATCTCTTACAGACTGGCGTGATGACACGATCTTGGGAGCTATTGCCTCTGAGCTGCTCAAAGAGGGTTTAATAATTGATGAAATTACCGGATGGGCTCAAAAATTGATGGCGCCCCTGGGTGTATTGACCAAACGCAAGCCCAACCCGGACCAAATAAAGGACATCTTGTTTGGCAGACGAATGGCTCAGGGTATCGGTGGTCTTGACATTGGGCAGACGGTAGTGGTCAAGAACACTTCTGTCATTGCGGTTGAGGCGATCGAGGGAACGGACAGGGTCATCAGACGCTCCGCTGACCTCGCTTCAGGATGTGTAGTTGTAAAAATGGCCAAACCAAACCAGGACATGCGATTTGACGTTCCTGGAATAGGCCCTTCCACGATAGAGAGTATGATTGAAGCCAAAGCTGTTGTGATTGCAGTTGAATCATTCAAGACTCTCACTCCCCGGCGCCAGGAAATGTTGGATCTGGCAAATTCCAACGGAATCGTAATCGTTGGTATTCCTCCTCAAGGCGATATCTTTCCGGGAATATTCAGTTAGAGCTGCCATTCATTTTTGTGGGCTGATCGCCACGAATCTTAGACCAATACTTTCGGATGGATTTCATCCCATTGGCTTGGAGGCCGAATTGTTCGGGCTCCTAACCGCCTGCTTGATCGGATCTGACGATCTATGTTATTTTGTTTTCTGGAGGAATGAACGACTATGAAACCATACCCTGTTATGATGAACCTGGAAGGCAAGCAGGCTGTCGTGGTAGGCGGGGGCAGGGTGGCCTTCCGGAAAATCACCGGATTGCTTGATAGCGGGGCAACCGTGGCGGTAATTTCTCCGGAGCTGGTTGAGGAATTAAAGGCCTTACACGAAGCAGACTCTATCACGTGGGTTCCGGAATTCTTTTCGCCCGGACTATTGGACAGGTTTGAACCAATTACACTTATTTTTGGGGCGACAGACATAAGGGAAGTAAACGTAAGTCTGAGTAATGAAGCCATCCGTAGAAGAGTGCCGTGTAACATAGCCGATGTTCCCGATCTTTGCACATTCATAGTTCCAGCGGTAATCACACAGGGGGACCTCATTATTTCCGTTAGCACCGGTGGAGCTTCGCCAGCCCTGGCCAGAAGAATCAGGGAGGATCTTGAACAGAAATTCGGGCCTGAGTATGCCGCCATGACAAGACTCATGGGTGAATTACGCAAGCAGATTGTTGTTCACGGTAGCGATTCCGAGTCTAACAAGAAAGTGTTTCTTGAAATTGTAGATTCGCAGATTTTACCGGCTCTTAGAAACAATGACTTGGACAAGGCTGTAATGATTCTTTCTGAGATACTTCCCAATGACGTTGATATTATTCGGACTCTCGCTGCCAAAAGCATTGGGGACTAGCAAGAGGAAACCTTGGATCTGATTTTCTTTAAGAGCGCAGTAATATTGTATCTTGTTTCATCGGTGAGTTTTTTCATCTTTCTGCTCGGCTCATCTTCACTAAACTGCCCGATAGGATTGTGGTCAGCACGCGGCGGATTCGCATGCCACACTCTTTCGATCTTGCACCGTACTTTTTTCTCAGGTTTTTTTCCTCTGGCTACCGCTTTTGACGCTCTTTCAGTGTTCGCATGGCTAATCACAGGTTTTTTCCTGTTCATGCAGCACCGGGACGCCAGCCCCATTTTTGGGGCTATGGCTACTCCGCTATCGGCAGTTCTCATGATTATGGGGGCGACCCTTTCTTACCAGCTGAAAGAGCCTATTGTTCCTGTCCTGAATAGTTGGTGGCTTCCAATACATGTGAGCCTGGCTCTGGCAGGAAATTCTGTCTTTACCGTTATGGCCTTCGCTGGCCTAGTGTACATCTATCAGGAACGCCTTATAAAGAGGAAAAAACTTGGAAGAATACACAAACTGTTGCCCTCCCTGGATACACTGGATTTGATCAACCGTCGGGGACTGCCAATAGGTTTTTTCCTTATGACGGTAGGAATAGTGTCTGGAGCCTTGTGGGCTGGGAGCGCCTGGGGATTTTACTGGAGTTGGGATCCAAAAGAAACCTGGAGTCTCATTACGTGGTTTGCTTACGCTGCAATGGTTCATCAACGGCTTGTTCTTGGTTGGCGTGGGAAAAAGGCGGCGGTGATGGCCATCATAGGTTTTGGCCTGGTGATGTTCACCTTCATAGGGGTTAGCGCGTTCTTCGCAGGCCATCACGCATTTCGTAATCCTGTTATGGGGATAAATGGATAATGTCTTCAGGTGTGGCCGTTATAGGCCTTAATCACAAAACTGCTCCAGTTGATGTTCGCGAAAAGGTCACCTTTCCAGCGAACCATGAGGGGAGCCTTACCAGGTCCATACTCAGCTTGCGCGGTGTGCAAGAGGTCATCATTATTTCTACGTGCAATCGCTCTGAGGTAATTGCGTACTGTGATCCGGTAGATGAAGTTGTTGATGATCTTCTGAAAGCCATAGCCCAGATTCACGGTGTGGATACGGCTGTTCTTCAGAGGTATTCCTACAAAAAGGTTGGAGACGATGCAGTCCGGCACGTTTTCAGGGTAGCTTCAAGTCTTGATTCAATGGTTCTTGGTGAACCCCAAATATTGGGTCAGGTTAAGGAGAGTTTCAAGAGAGACTCGACCGCCAATACCATAGGGCCTACTCTTAGTCGTTTGATGCACAGGGCTTTTTTTACGGCGAAGAGAGTTCGCAATGAGACCGGCATTGGTCTGGCTGCTGTATCAGTCGCTTATGCTGCTGTGGAACTTGCCAAAAAAATCCTCGGAGATTTAAGTGACAAATCGGTCCTGCTCATTGGCGCCGGGGAAATGGCCGAACTGACGGCCAAGCATTTGATCGGACAAATAATGCGGCCGATATGTGTTACCAACAGGACTTTCGAGAATGCCTGCAGACTCGCCGAAGACTTTGGAGGAGAGGCTCTAAGGGTGGAACAACTATCGGATGCCCTCAAACAGGCGGACATAGTCATATCTTCCACTGGAGCATGCGAGCCCATCATCAAAGTTTCAGATGTGAAAAATGTCATGAAGACCAGGAAATACCGACCCATGTTTCTGATTGACATAGCGGTTCCGCGGGACATTGAGGCTCAGGTAAATGATCTGGACGGTGTCTATCTTTACAACATAGATGATCTTCAGGCCGTGGTAAGTGAGAACCTCGGCGAGAGGATGAATGAGGCTTTAAAGGCTGAGGAAATAGTTAACGAAGAAGTTATGAAATTCATGGATTGGGCAAAAACGCTTGATCTTTCACCGACCATTGTAGCGCTCAGAGAAAAGCTCGAAACGATTCGCTGTGGCGAAATAGCCAGAATGAATGGGAAAATTTCGAAACTTGATGACGGGCTCCGAGAGATACTGGAAATTGTCTCCAGGTCTATCATCAACAAAATTGCTCACGACCCCATTTCTTTTTTAAAGAAAACCAAGTCCACATCCCGCAAGGAAATCAATATTGATATAGTTCAGCGGGTCTTTAACCTGCACGGATTTTCTAACCCACGAGAAGATTTGGAAGAAAACTTCGAAAATGAAGCTGACAATAGGAACTAGAGGTAGCGCTCTGGCGCTATGGCAGGCTCGTCATGTTCGTTCGAGAATAATGCAGGCCAACCCTGACATTGTAGTCGATCTGATGACGATCAAAACACAGGGAGACAGGATACTCGACGCTCCTCTCTCCAAGATTGGTGGTAAGGGCCTGTTCACAAAAGAAATTGAAGACGCCCTGCTGGACGGGTTGGTTGACTTGGCTGTTCACTCAATGAAAGATGTTCCGACGGAGCTTCCGGGTGGGCTTTACATATCGGCTATTCTGGAGCGCGAGGATTCGCGGGATGTTTTTATTTCCAGAAATGGCACGCCTTTGGAAGACCTGGGATCTGGAGGGATCGTGGGAACGTCCAGTCTTCGTCGTAGAGCTTTTCTGCTTAGTGAATATCCAGGTCTCGAGATCGTCTCCATAAGGGGAAATGTCGATACCAGAATCAAGAAAATTGAAACCGAGAATCTTGATGGAGTTATGCTGGCGGCCGCTGGGGTCATAAGAATGGGACTCTCCGAAAGGATTACCTCATTTGTGAGCCAGCGTGTCATGGTTCCAGCCATCGGACAGGGGGCTATCGGGATCGAAACTCGCATCGGTGACACCGGCACCAATCGCATAGTCGGGCAGCTCAATCACGAAGCCACTAATTTGTGTGTAAGCATGGAGAGGGCTTTCCTGAGCAGAATGGGTGGTGGCTGTCAGGTTCCGATGGCGGCGCACGCTGTTCTGATCCAAGGTGTGGTATCTCTGGATGCTGCAGTGGTCCACCCTGACGGATCTCCCATAATCCGGCAGTCCTATCAGGGTAATGATACTAGATCAGTAATAGGATTTGATCTGGCTAATCGCATGATTGAACTTGGCGCTGGAGAAATTCTTAAGGAAGTGTTGGGTCCTACGTGGGAACCTGGTAGTTCAAACTGAGTTCCGCAAACGGAGATCGGAAAAATTCATGTCTTTAGAAAAAAATGATTCCAAGAAAATTAAAAAGCCGGGAACAGTTTACTTGGCTGGATCGGGTCCTGGTGACCCCGGATTAATTACTGTCAAGGCTCTGGAAAAGATCAGAACCGCTGACGCCATAATCTATGACTACCTTGCAGGCCAGGAATTTGTAAAAGAAGCCAAACCTGGAGCCGAACTCATATATGTAGGAAAAACCGGAAAAAAACATACTCTGGAACAGGTTGAAATCAATAAATTACTTGTTCAGAAAGCCTATGATCACAATGCGGTGGTAAGGCTCAAGGGCGGAGACCCTTATGTCTTTGGTCGTGGAGCTGAGGAGGCGGAAGAACTTTTTGAGGCCGGAATCCCTTTTGAGATCATCCCCGGAGTGAGTAGCGCCGTCGCGGCTCCCGCTTATGCCGGAATTCCAGTTACTCACAGAGACCACGCATCCATGGTGACCTTTGTCACGGGCCACGAAAATCCCGACAAAGATGAGTCATCCATTGATTGGGCTAACCTTGCCAATAGCAGGGGCTCCCTGGTTTTTCTTATGGGTGTCAAGAATCTGGAGTTGATAACCTCTTCCCTAATCGCTAACGGAATGAATCCTGATACACCGGCGGCCCTAGTCAGATGGGGAACTACCCCTGACCAATCCTCTTTTCTAAGTAATGTTAATAACATAGCCAAGGAAGCTGCTGCTCGGAATTTCAAGGCCCCGGCAGTCTTGGTAGTGGGATCGGTAGCCTCACTAAAACCAAAACTTGACTGGTTCGAGAAAAAACCGCTTTTTGGAAAAAGGGTCTTGATAACAAGGGGTAGAGAACAGTCAAGGAAAATGGCTGAAAGGGTCCTGAGTCAGGGAGGAAAGCCCATACTTTTTCCAACGATACAAATAAAGCCCCCTAATGATTTGTCTGATTTGGACCAGGCTTTTTCCACTATAAAAGATTACGACTGGGTAGTATTTACATCAGTCAACGGGGTAGAAGGTTTCTTCAGAAGATTTTTTTCGAACGGACATGACATAAGGGATTTGGCGGGTCCAAAATTTGGAGCAATAGGGCCAGTGACGGCTCAAGCTATACGAAAACATGGAATCAGGGTAGATCTTCTGGCCGAACAATTTGTGGCAGAGGGTGTTCTAGATGCTCTGAATGAGACTGATGTAAAAGGGAAAAAGTTTCTCATCCCCCGGGCAGAGAAGGCAAGAGAAATTTTGCCTGATGGAATTGTGAAAATGGGCGGCCACGTCAAGCTGGTCACCGTCTATCGAACAGATTTGCCGGACAATTCAGCGGTGAGCGAGATCAAAGGGTTGCTTGAAAACGGACAGATCGATGTGATTACGTTTACCTCATCGTCAACAGTGAGCCATTTTATGGAACTCATGGGTAAAGAAAATGGTAAGAAACTTCTGAATGGGATTGTCATAGCGTCGATAGGACCAGTAACATCTCAGACAGTAAGGGAGTTTGGTTTGCGCCCGACGTTGGAGGCTGCCGAATACACCATAGATGGTCTCATGAAAGTTATTGAATCTCACTTTAGCCCCGATAGCGGCTCTGTACAGTGACATTGATTGACTTAACCATGATGAATCATGAGATGCAAGAAAAAGTCCTCAATGGCACGTAATCCGAATCTTTTCTTTGTGCTCAGTTTTTCTCTATAACTGGGGATAACAGGTGTTTTGTACCTCACTAAGTTGTAATGCTGAGTTCGTTTAATAATTGGGAACCAGGATTCTGATTCACCTGTCTGTTTTAAACATGACCAGGTTGACAGTGCTATGCGCGTGTGTTACTGATTGGCGCGTTTGATGAGATAGCTGAATTCTCTGTTTATTTACGGGTTGATCAGCGTCATCGCCTTTCAGTCTGGCCAACCTGATATTCGACAGCTAGAACAGGAGTGAAGTTCATACTATGTTTGCATCGCTAGCCAAGAAACTTTTTGGAAGCAAAAATGATAGAGATCTCAAGAAAATTGATCCCATAGTCCGGGCTATTAATGAAATGGAGCCTTCAGTAAAGGCTTTGTCAGACGCCCAAATGCTTTCAAAAACCGATGAGTTCAGATCCAGACTTGCCAATGGTGAAACTGAAGATGACCTTTTGGTTGAGGCTTTTTCGCTGGTTAGGGAAGCTTCTGTCAGGACACTCGGTATGCGTCATTTTGATGTTCAGCTCATTGGTGGAACAGTCTTGCATCAGGGCAAAATAGCCGAAATGAAAACTGGTGAGGGAAAGACTCTGGCAGCCACACTGGCAGTATATCTTAATGCCCTCTCAGGTCGAGGGGTCCATGTGGTTACGGTAAACGATTACCTGGCCCAGCGTGATGCAGAATGGATGAGCGCTATATACAAATTCTTGGGGCTGACTGTCGGGGTTATAGTTCATGACCTGAGTGACGATCAGAGACGAATTGCTTACGGATGTGATGTCACATACGGAACGAACAACGAATTCGGCTTTGACTACTTACGAGACAACATGAAGTTTTCCCTGGACGACTATGTGCAGCGAGACCTTCATTACGCCATTGTGGATGAAGTTGACAGCATTTTGATCGATGAAGCCAGAACCCCGCTTATTATATCAGGCCCCACCCATGAGAACACGGACAGATACTTTCGGATTAACAGGGTAATTCCTGGATTGCAGCAGGATGTCCATTACACCAGGGATGAAAAAGCCAGGAGCGTAGCGCTGACTGAGGAGGGAATTGCCCGGGTAGAGAGAGCTTTGGGAGTAAACAATCTCTATGATCCGTCCCAAATGGAAACTCTTCACCATGTTAATCAGGCTCTTAAAGCACACACCCTTTTCAAGCGTGATGTGGATTATATCATCAAGGACGGGCAGGTTATAATTGTTGATGAATTTACCGGTCGACTCATGCCTGGGAGAAGATACTCTGATGGATTGCATCAGGCCCTTGAAGCAAAAGAATCAGTCAAGATAGAGAATGAAAATCAGACCTTGGCGACCATCACGTTCCAGAATTATTTCAGGATGTATGACAAGCTAGCCGGTATGACAGGAACCGCCGACACAGAAGCGCCGGAATTCAAGAAAATATACAACCTGGAAGTGGTTGTAATTCCTACAAATCTTCCCATGGTAAGGGTAGACCATTCCGATTTGATCTATAAAACAGAGTCTGAAAAATTTGAAGCGGTGATCAACGAGATCAGGGATCTTAGTAAAAGGGGTCAGCCTGTCCTTGTTGGAACTATCTCAATAGAGAAATCTGAGGAGCTATCGAGGCGTCTGAAAAAACTTGGCATTCACCATAACATACTGAATGCGAAGAACCATGCGCTTGAGGCCGAAATAGTGGCTCAGGCTGGACGCTACAAAGGTGTCACGATTTCCACTAACATGGCCGGTAGAGGAACTGACATCATTCTTGGAGGTAATCCAAAATTTCTGGCCAATGCCCGATTCAATAGCGCAGAGAAACCGGAAGACTACTCGAGGGCGCTCGGAGAATTTGTGAAGATGTGTGAAGAAGAGCGTAGTCAGGTTCTCGATGCAGGTGGGTTGCATATACTTGGAACAGAGCGACATGAGTCGCGACGAATTGATAATCAGTTGAGAGGCCGCTCCGGTAGACAGGGAGATCCGGGATCCAGCCGCTTCTATCTGTCTCTTGAGGACGACCTCATGCGCATATTCGGTGGTGATCGAGTCAAGATGATCATGGAGCGGGTTGGTATGGAGGAAGGTGAACCCATTGAGCACAAATACACAACTAGGGCCATCGAAAATGCTCAGAAAAAAGTGGAAGGCCACAACTTCGAGATAAGAAAGCATCTTCTAGAATTTGATGATGTCATGAACAAGCAGAGAGAAGTGGTCTACTCCCAGAGACGTTTTATCCTCGGAGGCGCCAATCTGAAGGAAAACGTAATCGAAATGGCCGAGGACCTGGTTGCCGAAATAGTGGACAGGTTCGTAGACGAAAAGTCCCATTTTGAGGACTGGGACCTGAAAGGTCTGGAAGAAAGCCTTTGGGGTCAATTCGGCATCAAGTTTGATCTTGCGCAACTACCTGAGACAGATCAGAACCAGGCTGGAATCGAGGAACATGTCATAGATAGGGTAAAGGCCTACTATGAGACTCGTGAGCAGGAAATTACTCCGGATGTGATGAGAGAGCTCGAAAAATTCATCATGCTCCAAGCGGTTGACAATCAGTGGAAAGATCATCTGCTCAGTATGGATCATCTCAAGGATGGCATAGGCCTTAGAGGCTACGGGCAGCGTGATCCGCTCAAGGAATATCAGAAAGAGGGCTATGAACTTTTCCTGGAGATGAGTTACAGAATCAAGGCTGAGTCCGTGCGGAATCTGTTCCTCGTCAAGATAGCGACCCATAACGAACTGGACGACCTAACCAATGCGCGGGACAAGGAAATGAGCGTTATCCATGATAACCTGACCAAGGGCTCGTCCATATCAAAGACTAAAAAACGTTCTGAAGAAAAAATAGGTCGAAATGCGCCATGTCCCTGCGGTTCCGGTAAGAAATACAAAAAATGTTGTGGTAAGGCAGCCTAGAACTGTTTCACCGGAGACAGGACGATTGGCGGATTCAGATCATGATCTGATGATTGAAAAAATCTCATGAATCGTTTCGTCAAATACGTTTTGCCATTGTTAGCTTATTGTCTCCTGATCTATTATTTTTCGAGCCTGTCCGGTAGCCATAACCTTGATATGGCTCTTTCAGACAAAGCGCTTCACGTGATTGTTTATTCGGGGTTGGGGTTTCTTTTTGCCAGAAGCATCAACCTGAGAAAAAACAAGTCCGACAATCTTGGCAGTTTTATTTTGCTATCGACTCTTTTTTGTGGTTTTTATGGGGTCAGCGACGAGGTCCATCAACTATTCGTTGAGGGGAGATCGTTTGAACCAGGCGACATGATCGCAGATACCGCTGGTGGAGCCTTAGGGGCTACAATATTTTTTTTAATGAGAGATCTGGTTCATTCGGGGCGCTTCGCACGGGCGTCCAGATTACTGCGCACTAATTGGGGAAAAACATGATTTCTTATCAAAGGAACACATTTGTCAACACAACTGATTTATCACTACCTTACTGGGACGACATAAGTGGAACTATCAGAGGCTATAGAATATTTACAGCCTGCAGAACTATAAACAACAGGATTTTCAGGCTTGAAGACCACCTGGACAGGTTATACAACTCGGCAAAGGCAATTTACATGACGCCTCCCATGTCCCGTCAGGAACTTTCAGCCATTCTGTGTGAGTTAATAACAAGTAACCAGCATCTTTCCGAAGGTTCCGATATTTTACTGGACATAATTTTCAGCGGAGGACTCGAAGGCGCTACTATGAAACAATCTGGCCAGGGCGCCCATCTCTATGTGGCTGTGCAGAAGATGGTTCCTCCTACCTTAGAAGCTTACAGGGATGGAGTGGCTCTAGCCACATATCCCCATCAGAGAATGTTTCCCGGGGTCAAACTGTTGAACTATATCGGCGCCATAATGGCTCATCAAACAGTTGTTCCGCAAAAAAAAGCCTACGATACTCTCTTCCTCTGCCCTGAAGATGACAATACTATCTTGGAAGGTTCAACCTTCACTATTTTCTTCGTCAATTCCAGGAAACAGATTGTAACTCCACCTCTGGACGGCAGGATACTTGAAAGCGTGACCCGTAAGGTCATTTTTGAGCTATTGGGACCGCTTTCGGAATTTGGGCTCCATGAGGCACAGATAAAGTTTAGCGAACTCGATAGTTTCTCAGAGTGTTTTATGGCTTCTACCACCCGAAACATTTTACCCGTTACAAGGCTGGATGATCAATTCATAGGTAATGGAAAACCTGGTCCACTTACTATACGAGCAATGGAGGTTCTTCAGGATTACGTCAATAACTACAAGGATTAAAAGTTTCCGATAGTGAACGAGATAAAATGTGGCTTTAGATAAATTATGATATTTATATTCATAAAATTGAGCGGTTATGCGTGAGGTCTCTTTGTTCTTTAGGGGACTTTTTTTCGCTTGACAGAAGCCTGGCTCTCATCCTATTTTACTTGTATGTAAAGTAGTAGTCTTCCAATTTCTTAGATTAATTTCTATAGCGGTAATCTTATTTTTGGACCAACGTATATCAGGAGGTGCATAGGTGAGCGTTCCAACCAGTATAAAGACCTGGCAGATGGTCTCGGGCCCGACCTTTGATAAAGAGACAAGGAAAGTAACAGGTCCAGGCGTCCTTCAGAAGACAGAAATTCCGGTACCAGAACTTGCAGCGGGAGAAGTTCTTGTAAAAGTAGCGGGATGTGGAGTGTGCCACACAGATATTTCCTATTTTTATGATGGTGTTCCCACTGTCACGAAGCCGCCTCTGACATTGGGGCACGAAATTTCCGGTGAGGTCGTAGCTGCCGGCCCTGGAGCCGATTCGTGGGTGGGTAAAAAAGTCATCGTACCGGCTGTCATGCCGTGCAACTCATGTGATATATGCGCCAAAGGACGTGGCAATCGTTGTTTGGCACAGAAGATGCCCGGAAATTCATTGGGTATTTATGGCGGTTTTTCTGACTACATCCCAGTTCCCTCTGCTGATTTGTGTGTAATTGAAGATCTTAAGGGTAGACCACTGGAGAATTTTGCCGTAGTAGCCGATGCTGGCACTACTCCGTATCAGGCTGCAATTCGCGCAGAACTGGCGCCGAAGGATCCTGTCCTGATTACAGGCATCACAGGCGGCGTCGGGGTTTATATGGCTCAGGTTGCCAAGGCCATGGGAGCTTATCCGATTGTGGGTATGGCCAGAAACGAAGAAAAACTGAAACGCGCTCTGGAACTGGGAGCTGACTT
Organism: uncultured Desulfomonile sp.; assembly: GCA_964542775.1. GTDB lineage: Bacteria > Desulfobacterota > Desulfomonilia > Desulfomonilales > Desulfomonilaceae > CAITZA01. The sequence goes on along the minus strand of CAZIVV010000293.1, from coordinate 6,061 downwards.
TGTCATCGATTCCAAAGGAAAAGATTTCAAGGCAATCCAGGAAGAATTCAAGGCAATAGCCAAGCAGGCGGGTGTCAGACACAACGTGGGATGGAAAATTTTTGAATGCACGGGAGTTGGGGCTGCTCAGGATATAGCGCTTGGATTGTTGGGCTTCATTGGCAAGCTGATGATAGTAGGTTTTGGAATGTCCAAGAACCAGTATATGATGTCTAAACTGATGGCTTTTGACGCTGACATCATCGGAACCTGGGGATGCTTACCCAAATACTATCCCAAAGTCCTGGAAATGGTTCAATCAGGTCAGATACAGATTGACACGCTACTGGAGACCAGACCTATGTCTACCATTATGAAAGCATTTGAGGATGCGCACAGTGGTAACCTGACCAGAAGAATTGTTCTCACACCTGATTTCTGAGAATCGTAAGGGCGACTTCGTCCTCCAGAATAAAAAAGCCCCCCAACATCGTTGAGGGGCTTTTTGTATTCCGGCAAAACAAATCCTAATTTTCAGGTTTCTTGGCTATCGCAATTCTGTAAATATCGTAAACATCATGAAGCTGGATGTCAACGAAGCCTGACCTGGTTAGATTTTCCTCAATTTCATTCCTTGTTTCATATACATCACACACTTCTCCACGGGACCCGAACAGGCCAACTGTTCCTCCTGGCTTGAGGAAATTGAACATGCATGAGTAAATGGTCGGTCTGAGATGAGGCTTGACATGAGGGATCATGAATGAACTGATAACCTTGTCAAACGGTTGCTCAGGACAGTAGTCCTCAACAGAGGTTGCGAACAGGCAGGTATTGTCAATACCTCTTTTTCTTACCTTCTCGATCGCAAGTTCAATCATGTCAGGAGACAGGTCAATCCCTACTACCTCTTTAGCTTTATCTGCAGCCACTACGGTAGCGGAAGCCGTGCCACAGCCAACATCTAAAACCATGTCCTCTCTTTCTACGACGAGATCGACTAGCTGGTTTAGACCTTTTCTGTAGCCCGGATCCATAGACCACTGAAAATCATAGCTTTTCCTGCGATATTTGTAGTAGAGCTGGATAGCCCTTTCCGAGGGCAGTAGCTTCACCACGGTTGTGCCTTGAATATACGCTGTTCTTAAAGCCTTTATTACCGGGCGGAAAAGTTTTTGGAGTGGAGCATTCTCCTCACTCACCATAGTTTCACTCATTCTTAAAATACCCCCTGTTCACACAGTCGGTTAGTTTAAAGTCAATACTCTATTACATGAGTATTAAATTGGCAAGAAAAAATAATCAATCTGACTACCTATCGATTCTGTCCAGCGCCGGAGTCATCTGACTGACCTTCTGTTGAGCCTTTTCAATTCCTTCAGAAATGGAAGTGATTATTGCAAAGACACCTCTGTCGATGAGTTGTTCAATATTTTCTCTTTCAATTTGTTCCGTAAAATCGCTGAGCACATAAACCTCTGCAGGAACTCCATCAGGCGGCCTGCCCACACCCATCCGAATTCGTATAAAATCTTTGAATCTTAGAGAATCTGCTATGGATCTGATTCCCCTGTGTCCTCCATCTCCACCGCCTCTTTTCAACCTGATTTTTCCAAAGTTCAAATCCAGGTCATCATGTACAACTATCACGTTGTTATAATCAATGAATTTTTTTGAGGCAAAGTGCGCTACAGCTTTTCCACTAAGATTCATGAATGTCATGGGTTTCAAAAGATGAAGCGCGATTCCAGATTCCCTGACTTCTGTGGTTTCATAAACCCCTTTGACAGATTTCCAGGATAGCCCTTTATCCTCGGCCATTTTGTCCACCACCATGAACCCCAGGTTATGTCTGTTCTTCGAGTATCCGGGACCAGGGTTCCCCAACCCTACTATCAAATAAACATTAGACTCTCTGTCAGAAAATGATTTCAAGATTGTCACCTTATAAACAGCCGCTACTGAATTGCGCGCTAACTTCCGGAAACTCTAATATTAAACAGATGTGCCATTGTAACAAAAAGTCAGATCCCTTTTTCATAACAATCCAGAGGCCTAATGAGTAAGCGATCACTGAATCTGGAGTAGAAAAAGCTTCGGGAATTTACACCAGGATTCGGGATATGTCCAGACCTTAGTCGTCCAATGGTTCTTAAGCTGACTAATTTACTCGGACAGAGTTTCTGACGTAGTTCCCAGAACTGAGGATGCGGAATCATTCCATGGTCCACATTTTTGGGTAGCCCACTGCAATGGACACTTGGAAGCTCTCTTCATTGTTACAGTTAAAAATTTTATATGCTGGTTTTAGTAGAGACCTGCTTTACTGTCAAAAGCATAGGCGTTCATGCGGGAACCAGGGTCTACAAATCGAACCATGGTTCATGAGACTTGCTTATTACATGACATCTGTTCTAGTCTGATTCTCTGAGATATTGATGGCACTTTTGGAATCCAAGTTGACTTTTTGGGATTCTATAGACTACTTGATGGCTGTAACAACAATCAGTAGCTTTGGTCAGGGAGTATGTTGATATGCCGCTCTACGAATTTGAAGGCAAGGCGCCCAGAATAGATCCCAACGCCTTTGTTCATCCAATGGCCGTGCTGATAGGCGATGTCCTTATTGAAGAAGGATGTTACGTTGGGGCAGGCGCAGTTCTAAGAGGGGACATTGGTTTCATAAGGATGGGCAAGGGATCAAATGTTCAAGAGAACTGCGTGTTACACACGTTTCCCGACAAGGGAACCATTCTTCACCCGGACACACACATTGGTCACTCCACAATCCTGCATGGTTGCGAGATTTGTTCAAATGTTCTGGTTGGGATGGGGTCTGTAGTGGCTGACGGAGTCAGGATCAACTCGAATTGCCTGATTGGGGCCAGAAGTTACGTAAACTTTAACACTGAAATTCCTGAGAACAGCCTTGTGATAGGTTCTCCAGCTAAAGTTGTCAGACCGATCAGCCCTGAGCAACTTGAGCATCTGGCAGAAGCCAGGGCGATCTATCAGGATTTGGCCCAACGCTATCTTAAGAGTTTCAGGGAGTTGATTCAGGTTAGGACTCACCTTAGTCAGATGGTTTACTGATACTGGATGCAGCGGATTGATGTGGACTGTAATTGTAATGATGACGGCGTCCTTTCTTATGCTACATTTTGAGGCGTCTTCCCGGGTGGTGAATGAGTGAGCTGTTTTACAATCTGGCAATGAAAGCTCTAAAGAGTCTTCCCAAAGAATTTACTGATCGTCTGACCGGAGTTGAGATCGTAGTGGAGGATTTTGCCGATCAGGACACTCTGAATGCTATGGAAATTGATTCCCCCTGGAATTTGCTTGGACTTTATTCCGGAATTCCATTGGACAGGAAGAGTGTGTTCTATCAAAGTCCTTATCCGGAGAGGATTTATCTGTACAAAAAGCCTATAATGCAGTTCGCAAGAAGCGGTGGAAATCTCTACTCAACCATAAGAGGTGTCCTTTTGCACGAAATCGGACACCATTTTGGTTTTGATGATGACTTACTCGAAGAAATGGAAGGCCGAAAAAGTTGAAATCAGTTGTCTCAGAGGAGTTTGAAAGGCGTAAAAGACGTCGGGAGATAGTTGTCGCTGTAGCTGCCTCCATTCTTATAGGTCTAATTTTCTATTTTGAGTCTGAGGTTGCCAGGGCTTCCGAACATATTCCGTTTGGGAGTCATTTGCTTCTATTCGCTTTGTTAACTATTGTGACTCTTCTTTTGATACTGGTCATATTCTTCCTGATACGGAATTTCTTCAAGCTTGTTTTTGAGAGACGCAGAAAAGTATTAGGCTCGAACCTCAAAACAAGACTTACACTTGCGATGGTTGCCTTGACTCTGGTCCCGACAGTTGTTCTTTTTATGGCTAGCGCAGGAGTCCTGCACAATACCATAGAAAGCTGGTTTACAACACAGGTTGAAGATTCCCTTCAGTCAGCTCTGTTCATTGCTCAGGCCTTCTATCAGAATGCGTCGGAGCGGGCCGTTGAAAGTGGATCCCAGATTTCGAAAATCATTTCAGAGTCTAATGCCGGGGATAAAGTTTCGCTCAAAAATCTTGTGATTGACCAGTCTAACCAATGGATAGGCTCCATGGGGCTGGGAGGTGTGAGTTTTTATTTCATAGATGGCTCCAAATCGATCTCTTTCAAGTCACGGTTGCTCAAGGACATTAACATCCCGGCCCCTAATCCAAGCTTCATCAAGATTGGATTCCAGGGAGATCAAACGTCCATGATATTAGGATTAGACAACGGAGGTGACCTGGTGAGGGGTGTGTGTCCGCTGAAACTGGACAACACCGGCCCTCCTGTTGGCGCTCTGATCACCGATTATTATATCCCCACATCCCTGTCAGGACGCCTGTTCGGCATTACCTCTGCTTTCGGAGATTATCAGGAGGTTCGCCGGATGAAGGGTCCCATTAAGACTACGTACATTCTGGTGCTTTTGATGGTTGCGCTTCTGGTAATATTCATAGGGTTCTGGTTCGGTCTGAGCATGGCAAGGGACATAACCGATCCGATCCAGAATCTGTCCGAAGGAACCGCCAGGATTGCGTCTGGTGACCTTGATGTCCATCTTGCGGTGTCCGGCGAAGATGAATTGGGTCAATTGGTCACTTCCTTCAACAAGATGGCCTCAGACCTCAGGATAAGCCGTGATGAACTGATTCGCGTGAACATGGATCTTGATGGGCGACGCAAATACATGGAAGCCGTTTTGACAAACGTGGCCGCGGGAGTTATCGCTTTGGACAGTGACCACCAAATAACAACTGTAAATGAGTCTGCAATAAAACTTCTGAAGCTAAACAGGCAAAATCTTTTAGGTGAAGAGCTGTTAAAGAAACTACCGCAGGAGGCATCCAATTCACTTCAGAACATACTGGATGAACTGGACCATTCGCCAGAAGGATCGATTGAGAGACGATTAAAAATTTCTTTCCCGGAGAAGGTGATCACACTCGTTTGTTTCGGAAATATCCTAAAGGATGAAAACGGAAGTGTTATAGGCGTGGTGCTGGTTTTTGAAGATCTGAGTTATCTGATCAAGGCCCAGAGAATGGCGGCATGGAGAGAAGTTGCGCGTAGGATAGCTCACGAGATCAAGAATCCATTAACCCCCATACAACTAAACGCTCAGAGATTGCGTCGAAAGTATCTGGATGCATTAGGACCTGAAGGAGCTACGCTTGACCAATGCACCAACTCGATAATAAGCCAGGTAGAGCAACTCAAGAACATGGTCAACGAGTTCTCGAAATTTGCTCGAATGCCCACAGCCAATCCTACCCCGACAGACCTTAACCGACTCATTCGTGAGGTGGGCGCCCTCTATGCAACTGGAAACGAAAAAATACAATTCTCTTTCGAGTTGTGCGATTCATTGCCGGTCATTGACCTGGATGGCGAACAGATCAGGAGGGTGATGGCCAACCTGCTTGACAATGCGGTTTCAGCATTGGGAGAAAACGGCTATATCAAAGTTAAGACTAATTTTGACGAGAGCCTGTCTATTGCCTCAATTGAAGTAATCGATAATGGCAAGGGTGTTCCCAATCAGGATCGGGAGCGGATTTTTGATCCCTATTTCACTCGAAAGAAGGGAGGAACCGGGTTGGGCCTCACTATAGTCAACGCCATCATCTCCGATCATAACGGTTTCATCAGGGTGAGAGACGGAGAAAATGGCGGAGCGTCATTCGTGATTGAGCTGCCCGTGAAAAAACGAATTCCATCAGCTACGGCGCTTCACGATTCCCTGATAAGCCGCACCAAAGCGTCCTGAAACGCTCTAGTTCGGTGATATGACTTTCGAGGCCTGTTCCAGGCTCTCTATGACTTCATACATCGTCGTTGTTCTGCCAACTGAAAGTTTGTCCTCCAAACCGTAATGCTGGAGACATGTCCCGCATGACAGGATTTCAACTCCCTTTTCGGATAACAGATTTAGAGCCTCTGTTGCCTCTTCATCTATGGTGGTAAGCTTGACTCCGGAATTGATGAAAATCATGCGCCATGGCCTGAAAGACATATCGATCAAAGTCCGTAGAAA
>CAZIVV010000292.1:0-2458 GCA_964542775.1 uncultured Desulfomonile sp. | reverse complement strand
ACAGAAACGACCGGATACTATTCACCACATTCACAAGGAACCTTGCCGCTGACATCCAGCAGAACCTTTCCAAGATCTGCTCTGCTGAAACCATGAAACGCATCGAAGTAGTAAACCTGGACAAATGGGTTTCAAAGTTTCTTAACAAACAGGGTTACCAGAGCATCATAGATTACGGTTCAAACTCGCTGGCCCTGTGGGAAAAGGCATTGGAAGTCTGTCCCTCCGACCTCGATGTCCCATTGTCATTCTATCGTGAGGAATGGGAAGAGGTCATTCAACCTTTAGGGATCACCACTCTCGAAGAATACGTGTTCGCTCCCCGTGTCGGACGTGGCGTGAGATTGAACCGGAACTCAAGAGAAGATGTCTGGCCTGTCTTCGAGGAATACAGATTCCTGATGACACAGAACAGGCTGAAAGAACCCGAAGACGCAATGCGTGACGCCGCTTTGATCATGTCTGGCAACCGTGGTGGAGTGTCATACAGATCTGTAATAGTCGATGAAGCGCAGGATATGGGGTTGCAGGCGTTTTCGCTCATACGACAGATGGTCCCGGAATCACAGGGCAAGAATGATATCTTCATTGTCGGCGACGGCCATCAAAGGATCTACCGCAGGAAGGTGGTTCTAGGCAAGGCCGGGGTCAAGATTACCGGACGTAGCAAAAAGCTGCTGATCAACTACCGCACTACCGAAGAGAACCGCAACTGGGCTGTGCGCATCCTTGAGGGTCTGCCAATAGACGATCTGGATGGAAACCTCGATGACCAGAAGGGTTACAAGTCACTTATGCACGGGAAAATGCCGGTAATTCGGAATTTTGAATCCTTCGATGATGAGGTCGATTTCATTGCCAAATATCTCGGGCAGTTCGATGAGGAAACGATTTCTGTTCGTGACGCATGTCTGGTAACCAGGAGCAAGGCCCTGCTTGAGCAGTATGAAAGCGCTCTAAAGCAAAAGGGGATCCAGACCTACAGACTGAGCCGTGATAAGGCGGAAGACCGTAACCACCCGGGACTCAGGCTGGCCACCATGCACCGGGTGAAGGGCCTCGAATTTGAAAATATAATAATAGCTTCCGCCAACGATAATGTGCTGTCTGACCCTAAAGTGTCCGGGGAAGCGATAGGCCCTGGAGCTGACAAGGACATAGAAGTCCGGGAGAGATCATTGCTTTATGTTGCGGCTACGAGGGCCAAGAAAGAGGTTCTGGTAACCAGTTTCGGCAAAGGCAGCAGGTTGTTGGATGGATTGTCGAATTAGACTTCGGGGATTGAGCAGGCAATCAGAAGGTGGAACGTTCACAAGACAAAAGGTCGGCGAATCCGGAGATTGGCTGGCGCTCAGTTGGATCAATCTACCCCAGCATTCCCCCCAATACTGAGCGCAAATCCTCCATTTTGTACGGCTTTTGCAAAATACCGGCAGGCCGGGGACCGGTCAAGCGCTCAAGGACAACGTCTTCGGAGTAACCGCTACTGATGATCACCTTAACATCAGGCTTTATCAGTATGAGTTCCTCAAAAACCTCTATTCCATTCATTCTTGGCATAACATAGTCGAGTATAACCAAATCTATTTTATCAGCTCCATCCCGAAAAACTCCGATCCCTTCCACCCCGTCCGACGCCTGCATGGTGTTGTAACCCAACACTTTAAGTCGACTTACGACCAGGTCACGGATCATTTCCTCATCTTCAACCACTAAAATGGTCTTTTTCCTCGATGGGGAGCCAGCGGCCGATGGATGAGATTCAGCGACACGTTCTGTTTTATTGAGGGGACAACAAGCCTTTTGGAAGACCGGAAACAGAACCCGAATAGTGCTTCCTTTCCCCACCTCGCTATCCACAATTATGGCTCCATCATGCCCTTTCACTATCCCCACCACTTCGGCCATACCAAGCCCACGACCAATGAACTTTGTGGTAAAGAACGGATCAAGAACGCGACGAAGCGTCTCGGCGTCCATTCCACAGCCAGTGTCTGAAACTTCCAGAAAAACAAAAGGGCCGGGTTTGGGCTTTTTATCCAGTTGGCTACGGTTCAGACAGGTCTCGTCGCAGTCAATAACACCTGTCCTGACGGTTATTTGGCCATCATCATCACCTATGGCCTCTGAGGCGTTGTTCAGGATATTGATCAGAAGTCGCCGTATTTGGTCTGGATCGCCTTTGATGCGAGGCAGTGACCCTTCCTCGGCAAGATTAAGGATCAGTCGGTTGGCGCCGACTTCTGGCATCATGAAGAGATCCTTATTCAACAGTACGTTGATATCCAGAATCACATGACTGAACAAACTACTGCCCGCATATGTCAACATTTGGCGGGAGAGAGCGGCAGACGTTTCAGTGGCGTGAATGGCCTTTTTTATACTTGCTGCTACCCCGGAATCGGAAGGTGTGTTCTCGAGGGCGATTTCCAGGTTCCCCAATACCGCCATTAACTGG
>CAZIVV010000291.1:0-88651 GCA_964542775.1 uncultured Desulfomonile sp. | reverse complement strand
TGGGACTTACAGAGAAAGGCAAACAGAAAAGCTACCGCGACGTCAAACATTACAAGCGCCGAAAACGCTGGCTTACCTGATTCTACCCCACCTTTTGGCTTTACCAGGCAATCTTCCGGTTTATGATAGTCTGGAAGACAGGTAGCCTCATTCAGGGCGCATCATGGATTACTGTGGTCACCACATGGGTATAAGCAGGACGTATTCGTCAAAACACCACGAATGAGCATAATAGTTCCCCGGAGGCGCCATTTCATGTTATAGACTGGTAACCGGGAACGAGGTTCTCTGAAAGGTGGATTCTCTAATTATCTTTCTCTCCGGGCTCGGCCAATAATATTTTTCTACAATAGTGATCAGGGGGGCGTAATGGGACAGACAACAGACAGGTCACAGGCTTTGGGGCTTTTACGCAGATCTTTGGGTGATTCAAGGGCTGACTTTCGTCCGGGGCAGTGGGAGGCCGTAGATATGCTGGTGAACCATCAGGCGAGGTTGCTGTCCGTTCAACGAACCGGATGGGGCAAGAGCTGGGTGTATTTTCTGGCTACCCGACTTCTTCGGAACAGAGGCAAAGGCCCTACTCTGATCATTTCTCCGTTGCTTGCCCTGATGCGCAACCAGCTGGACGCGGCCGAAAGGATTGGGATCAGGGCAATGACGATCAATTCCACGAATGCCTCGGAATGGCCGTCTTTGACAGCTGCAGTCCTTGATGATCAGGCCGACGCGTTGTTGATCTCCCCGGAGAGACTCTCCAATGACGATTTCGTGAACGAGGTTCTTCTTCCGGTTTCAAAACGGATAGGTCTGTTGGTTATCGACGAAGCGCATTGCATCTCGGACTGGGGTCATGACTTTCGTCCAGATTACAGAAGGCTGATAAATATACTCCAGTACCTGCCCTCCAACATGCCGATTCTTGGGACTACCGCTACCGCAAACAACAGGGTGCTTAACGATTTGACGGAGCAGCTAGGAAACATCCATATTCAGAGGGGATGTCTGACGCGCGACACCATCCATCTTCAAACGCTTTGCCTGCCAGATCAGGCAGCTCGTCTGGCTTGGCTGGCCGAACATGTTCCTAACCTGCCCGGGACCGGAATCATTTACACGTTGACCCAGAGAGACGCTGAGCAGGTTGCGCAATGGCTCATCCAGAATAATATCAGGGCCAGGGCCTATCACGCCGCCATTACTTCAGAATCGTTCCAGAACACATCTGATTACCGAAAACACCTTGAAGATGAGCTTTTGGATAACAGAATCAAAGTCTTGGTGGCAACCGTAGCCCTTGGAATGGGATATGACAAACCTGATCTGGGATTCGTGATACATTTCCAGGCTCCGGAATCTATCATTTCGTATTACCAGCAGGTTGGCAGGGCCGGTCGATCGATTGACAAGGCATATGGCATCCTTCTTATGGGCAGGGAAGACCACATCATTCACAGGTTTTTCAGGGAAAACGCGTTTCCTTCGGACCAGGAGGTTAGTCTCATCCTGGAAGCGCTTGAGGACAGTGACGGCATGAATGTCCGAAATCTGGAACAGAAGGCCAATGTTAGCTACAGCGCTATAGAAAAGGCGCTAAAATATTTATCTGTGGAAGATCCGGCTCCCGTATTTTTCAAAGACAGGCTGTGGTTCAGGACTCCAACGAGTTACAGGATGAATCATGAAAGGATCGGACACCTCACTACTATGAGAGAGCTGGAGTGGAAGGATGTGCTTGACTATATAGATCACAGCGGATGCCAGATGCAATTTCTGGCGGACAAGCTTGACGACCCAAACTCGGGGCCATGTGGTAAGTGCTCGAACTGCATGGAAGCCCCGCTGATTCCCAAAACATACTCCAGCAAACTCGTCGATGAAGCCCTCAGGCATTTACAACTGACCGAATTTGAACTTCATCCAAACAGGCAGGTAGCCAGGGATTCTTTCCCTGTCTATGGCTTCAGGGGCAATCTAAAAAAGGAGCTTTTGCCTGAGACTGGTCGAATTCTATGCAGGTTGGGCGACATATCATGGGGTGAAATGGTAATGGAAGACATGAAAGCGAGGCATTACAGGGATGAACTTGTAGAGGCCATGGTTCAAATGATAAGGAAGAGGTGGAATCCCAGCCCCGCTCCACAATGGGTAACTTCGGTTCCATCACTGCGAAATCCGAAGTTGGTCCCTGACATGGCCTTCAGAATAGCCAAAAAACTGGGGCTACCTTTTGTTAGCGCAGTCAGGAAGATCCGCAGTAATGAGCCACAGAAGTTGCAGCGCAATCGTTACCATCTATGTTACAACCTTGATGGAGCGTTTGAGGTTTCAGGAGCTAAACAGGGCGCTCCGGTTCTATTGATTGACGATCTGGTCCATTCGGCCTGGACCATTACTATCGTATCAGTTCTGTTGCGACAGGCAGGCAGCGGCCCCGTTTGGCCCGCAGTCCTCACCACAAACAATAACAGGCTCTAATTATGATAAAGCTCTCGGAGAATTCACAGGCCGCAATATTGCTGACCGCCTGCTTTACAGAGAATGACTCTCGTGAATCATCTCCACTGTCGCCGGTCGCCTGGGATCATCTGAAATCGGGATTGGCTTCTCGCTTACTGGAGCCTGGCCATCTACTAGGAGATGACTCAGACAGTATTATCCGGGCCATTGAGCGGCCGAACATGATGCAGGACAGATTGAGAAGGCTTCTTGATCGTTCAGGCGCCATGGCCGTTGCTATGGAGAGATGGCGACGCGCCGGTTTGTGGGTAGTAACACAGTTTGACGAGCTCTACCCGCAAAAACTGGTTGATCGAATGGGAGAAGAAGCTCCTCCGCTTCTGTTTGGTTCAGGTGACACGTCTATTCTCAAAAAATCAGGTTTAGCAGTGATTTGCCCAGATCATGCCGGAGATGATGGCGATGACTTTGCTCGCGCATTGGGAGAAAGATGCGCTTCAGAATGTTTCAGTGTCCTGGTGTGCTCCTTTGAAGGAGCTTGCCGGAGGGCCGTTGAAGGCGCTTTGGAGATGGAGGGTCTCGTCCTCGCCCTGATGTCTGACGGGCTCATGAATCACTCTCTAAGAGGAAAAAACCGGAAATACATCAATTCTGGAAACCTGGCGCTCGTTTCACCATTCTACCCCGAAGCCAGGCCAAATACCGAGAAACTTGCAGAAATATACAAGCTTCTCTACTGCATGTCCGAAGCGGCCCTGATAGTCTCCGCAGTGCCCGACACAGGCATTGCCTTTTACAACGCTATCGAAAGCCTCGACAACGGCCTGATCCCAATCTGGACAAGACATGAACACGCCGGTAATCCCGCTAACTGTAAGTTGCTGTCAAAAGCGGCGAAAATCATTCCTGAGGAAATAACGGAACTCGACCTGAAATCGTTACTCATACATGGCAGCAACCCAATCCCGGAGGGACGTATACACCAGGACTGCCACACCAATAAAAAACCAGAAGAAGACTATTTCTTTGAATTATTCAGGGAACGATTCAAAACCATGGGGTCCTGCCGAGGATGGCGATTGAATGACCTGGCAAATGAAACAGGGCTTTGCCAGACTCAACTGAAATTGTGGTTACGTCGCCTCATCGAAGAAAGAATGGTAGAAAAAAGAGATAAATCAAATGAATTTTACTGGATATCTGACAAGCCCAAACAGGGGGTGATGTTTCCGGACTGACCTGGCAAATGACGCTTGCGGCCAGCAAATCCACTGTGTCGATGTCCATGATGAATTTGAAGCTGGCGCTGAACGGAGTGTCTTTGAAGCTTCTGTTTTCTTCATAAACAGATCAGCGCCCGAACTCATGGATCGAATGGTCAGCGCAGCAATGCCCTCCTTACACATTTAACGGATCGGCTTTCCTGATCAGATCTTCGATTACCTCCGATAACTTATCCGGTTTAAAGGGTTTTGAAATATAACCGTCCATTCCGGCCTCCATAAATTTCTTTCGATCGCCGTCAATTGCGTGGGCAGTCAGCGCAATAATTGGGATATGGTCTCCGGAGGATATTTCCACATTCCGGATAGCTGCTGTAGCCTCCACTCCATTCATTTCGGGCATCGAGACATCCATCAGGATCAGGTCGTAATGATCTTCCTGGAAAGCCTTTACCGCTTCCAGTCCATCGCCTGCCAGTGAGACACTGTGCCCCATTTTCTCAAGAAACTTCCTGGCCACCCTCTGGTTAACTGGATTGTCCTCAGCCACCAGTATTTTCAGGTTTCTCTTGCTGTCCCTAATTGAATGCCTGGTAATCAGATTTGTTTTTGAGGATGTTGTTGAGGAGGCCTCAAGGGCATTTGTGATGGCCACGAAGAGTTCATCCTGCCTGACAGGCTTGGTCAAGTATGCGGCAATCCCCAGTTCAAGGCTTCTTTTAGCGTCGCCTCTGGCTCCCCCGGATGTCAGCATCATCATCGAAACGGTATTGCAGTGAGGGATATTGTTCAGCTGCCGCACTAACTCGAAGCCATCCATTTCCGGCATTATTGAATCTGTGATAACAAGTTGATAGGTCATGCCTTCATGACATGAATTCCTGAAGACCTCCAGAGCTTCGGCAGCGCTCGCCACCACGGTAGGATTCATTCCCCAGTAGCGCAGGAGCTGTCCCATGATATGCCGGTTGGTGACGTTATCATCGACAACCAGCACAGGAAGGTTTTTCCAGTTGACCGACTTTGCTTCCCGACGTCTGTCTTCAGACTGGCTCGCCACACCAAAACTTACTGTGAAATGAAACGTGCTCCCTTGATCCTCTTGACTTTCAACCCAGAGATTTCCTCCCATCAGTTCACATATCCTTTTGGAGATTGAAAGCCCAAGACCGGCGCCTTGATACTTGCGTGACATTGATCCGTCGGCCTGTTCAAATGCCTGAAAGATGGTCTCTATCTTTTCGGGCCTTATTCCAATTCCGGTATCCCTGACTGAAAAATGGAGGTCTACACGTTCATCACTTACTGGATCGTTTTCTACCGTAAGAACTACCTCTCCGGAATCTGTGAACTTGACCGCGTTTCCCAAGAGATTAACCAGCACCTGTCGCAATCGGCCCGGATCTCCAACCAGCATGTTGGGCATTTGCGGGGATATGTGACTGAGTAGTTCAATGCCTTTTTTGTGCGCTGTTACTGCCAAAAGCGTCGCCGCATTGTCAATCAGGTTTCGGATATCAAACACGACATCTATAAGCTCAAGCTTGCCGGCTTCAATTTTGGAAAAGTCGAGTATGTCGTTTACAACGGAGAGTAAAGCATTTGAGGCTATCATGACGTCATCGAGGTATTCGCGCTGCTCCTCTGTCAGTTCGGTATTTAGCGCAAGTTCGGTCATGCCCATTATTCCGTTTATGGGCGTTCTTATCTCATGACTCATATTTGCGACAAAATCGCTTTTGTATCGACTGGCATTCTCCGCCTCAATACGGGCATTAACTATATCGGTCACGTCTATGACATTCAGTATGACACCCTTGTAAACGTTATTTTCAAAAATCGGCTGAACCCTTAGAGTCGCATGCATTCCAAGCATCTCGCGATTAACCTGAACCGTTTCGTGACTCGTTCCATTCCTGTATGATTCAAGTATGGAATCTATGATCCGGATGCCGCCTGTCTTTTCGTGGATGTGGAGTAAATCCTGATTTACGACGTCCTGCCGATTCATTCCTACCTTTTCTAGCAGCCATCTGTTAACGCCTGTAATTCTATTATTTTCATCGGCTAGGGCGATGCCTTCCTCCATTCCATCTATCAATGTAAATAGTTTGTGTTCCTCAGACCTGTATTTTTGCTCGCCAAGCTTTAGACGCATTTCTAAAAGTGATTTCTCAACCCGATTCCGCTCTGTGACGTCATTGACGACCACAAAATTCAATTTCCTGCCTGCTGCGGTTATCGGTCCGGGCATGATTTCGACTTCTCTGACGTCACCATTGGCTAGCCGATGGCTGTAACCGGTATATGTCTGGGCTCGTAAATTTCCCTTCTTCAAAAGTTCGGCCACTTCTTCCGGACTTGCAGTGTTAAGGTCAAAGATGGTTTTGTTTTTGAACTCGTCAAGAGAATAACCGTAAAGGTCTAAAGCCGCCGGGTTTGCGTCAACGATGGCGCCGTTGGTGGGATCGCAGATTATCATGTTTATGTGTTTGTTCTCGAATATTGCCCTGAAGCGCTGCTCGCTTTCTTTCAAAGAGTTTTCTGAAAGTCTGCGTTCGGTTACATCCCGTGCTATTCCAACGGTTCCGGTTATTTTATGATTCTCGTCATATATCGGGGTCTTGATAGTCTCCACCCAATGGACCAGGCCTTCGGAATCGGTAAGTGATTCTTCAATTCTTTTGGTAAGGCCCGTAGCAATAACTTCCATGTCATCGGCTCTGTATTTTTCGGCCCTGTCCTTGGGCCACAAATCAAAATCGGACCTGCCGATAACTTCCTCGACGGTCAGACCGCATGCCTTGGCCAAAGGCTCATTAGTCGCCACGAATCTCAAATCCAGGTCCTTGAGCCAGGCCATGTCCGAGAGGTTGTCAAGCAACGCCTTCTGCTGGGATTCGCGACGCCTGAGTTCCCTGTCTGAGGCCTCACGCCTGATTATTTCGCGCTCCAATTCCATCCTCACAGATTTCTGCTCGGCCAGATGCCGTTTAGTCTGATCCGATGACCTCTGGACGCGAACGATGTAAAGTGAGACAAAAAGCGTGATAGACAATCCGGATGCCAGAGCTAACCATGGATTCCAGGTGCTGGCTCCTTTTGCAAAGGAAGCGCTCGGAGCTATAAAGAGCGACCATGAAAACTGGCATATTTTAAGGTCAGAAGAGAAATGCGTCGAAGAAGTGAGTTCAGCCAGAGACAGAGGCTTGCCAGTATCAGTTCCCGGTTCGGCGAATGAACGGAAAAAAAGAGGGTCCGATCCATCTTGCGCTGAATTTTCAAAAACATAAAAATTCAGACCGGTCAGACGAAGTTCTTCGAGAATACTATTGAAAAGATCAGGCACTACAAAGATAGCCGAAAAAACCCCACTCAGGTTCTCTCTCCGGGATTGCACGCTTTCAACAAATGCCTGCGAGCGATATACAGGAATAAAAACCACAAACCCGGGCTCACTCCTCTTCTCGACCAAAAGCTTCAGAGGTACGGTAGATGAAAGTTTGCCAGTGTCACGCGCATGTTCTATCCCCTGGAGCCTCAAAGGCTCTGAAGCCACGTCGAAACCCAATGTCTCCCTGTTTGAATCAAAAGGTTCGACGTAAATCCTTGGAAAATATTGTTCTCTCTCACCTGCCCTAACGAGCTGTCCCGAGTTTGGCATCTGGCTGAAACTGAAGTCGGGGAACCCTTCATCTATGAGAGTCTTCTCTACCAGTTCCCTGTCCCTGAGGATAACTCTGGGCAACCACTGGACCGAGTGGATTCCTCTACTGCGGACCAGATAGTCCTCAGTAAACTTTCTGAACTCTTCCCTGGTTATATCTTCGGAAGCTTCGTGAAACGCTGCCAGACCTCTGAGCATGTTGAGGTAAAAGTCTATTCCCTGTCTCACGGTTTGCACTGCTTGCTGGCATTCACGCTCCAGGGCCGACTCAAAACGGATTTCGTCCCATTCACGCAAAATGAAAAACAGGACCACGGACAGGGCTAGCCCCACCGCCACGCTGGACAGAACAACCACCCGACCAATACGTAACAGGCCAGATTCACCCTTTATGCCTCCAACGGCATTCTTAGTCATTGGAACTCCTGCCATTACAGGCGGTTTTCCCTACCCCTCCATTCACGTAGGTTGTAATGGAGTGTGGTTTTTTAATTCGATTCAATTAAAATCAATAGCGTAATTCAGAAAACAGGCTCAGTATTCGTAAGAAGATCATACATTGAGGACAAATCAGAATCAATATTTTTGGATTTATTTCAATCCAGTTGGGAATTAAAAAGCAGGTCAATTTCACCAGGGTGAACAACCTTTTTTTTTGGTGATCCGACATCGATAGTCATTTTTGGGGGCTTGACTGCTTAGCATGCGATCTGCGATAAAATAAAGTCATTGGTAAAATTAATTGTGACCTTTTTAAAGAGGTTAACTTGGGGGCATGGCTAGCGATTGTGAAACTTCCTTTCTGGTTACTTCTGATCCCGTCGTCCTGCCCATTCAGGATAGATTTGCCAGGTTTGGCATTTTGCTCAACCCAAACCCCGGTTAGTGGTCCGACGTCATTTTTTATCCAAAATGACCCCGTTTTTGAGTACAGGGAAGATCCCGGACCATGCTCTATTATCGTCCAAATCAACAGAACCCTGTTTCGGTCATCGAGACGCCCCCGGCCATAATCTGTCGCCGATTTTGGTTTGCGGCCACTTTAACAACTTCAAGAAAGATAAGACTGAATCTATAAATCCAGCACATTTCGTATGGTTCTGGCCATTTCCTTTTTCCTGAGCGGTTTGTTTATTACGGCCTTTACTCCGGATTCCCGGATCTGTTTTTCAGTGAGTTTGTGTCCGTAACCTGTGCATAGTATAGCGGGAAAGTTATTACGGATTCTGAGAATATTTTCTATCAGTTCGATACCGGTCATTCGGGGCATGGTGAGATCAGATATTATCAGGTCAAACGCCATAGGATCTGATTCGAATATCTTCAGGGCTTTCTGCGGATCAGTGGTTTCCACCACCGAATACCCCAGGAATTCCAGGATTGCCTTTTCCATGTCCAGGATTATTTCCTCATCTTCCACCAACAGAACCCTCTCAGTTCCTTCTGAAACTTCGGACTCCGAGGCGACCTTCTCCGGCAAGGCCTCTGCCTGTATGACTGGGAAGAAAACCTGAAATGTTGAGCCAACACCCGGTTCACTCTTTACCGTCATCGCTCCGTGGTGGCATTTGACTATTCCATGCGCAACAGCCAACCCCATGCCGGTGCCTTCATCGACTTCCTTCGTTGTGAAGTAAGGTTCAAAAATTCGCTGCATTATGTCGTCAGGTATTCCATGGCCAGTGTCACTAACCGTTAAGCGGATATAGTTTCCCGGTGATTCCAACGAGTTCCTGCCGCAAAAATCTGAATCAAGGTAAACCTGTTTCAGCTCAATTGAAAGAACCCCCTTGGTCTCACGCATGGAATATGAGGCATTAGCGCACAGGTTCATGAGAACCTGGTGAATCTGCGTTGGGTTTGCGATTACCCTTGCTGGACCGGGGTCTATGCGTTGCTGAATTTCTATTGTAGAGGGGATCGTGGCCCTTAGAAATTTGACTCCTTCCTTGATCAGGGGACCAAGATCGACCGGTATAAGCTCCGTAGCGCTCTTACGGCTGAAAGTCAGGATTTGTTTGACCATTTCAGCGGCTCTGCCGCTTGCTTCCAATATATATTCAATATTCCTGGCGGCCCCACTCTCAGGTTGCACAGAGTCCAGAGCCAACTCGGCATAACCCGTGATTGCAAAAATTATGTTGTTGAAATCATGCGCTATACCTCCGGCCAGAGTTCCTATCGCCTCCATTTTCTGAGATTGGGCCAGTTTATTCTGGAGAGCCACCTCCTTGGTTACATCCCTCTTCACCGCAACATAATTGGTAATCTTACCGTTAGGATCGATCATTGGAGAAATTGTCGCGTCTTCTTCAAACAGCGATCCGTCTTTTTTCCTGTTGATGAAATGCCCAGTCCAGACCTTTCCAGCGGTAACAGATTCCCAGAGACCTTTGTAAAAACTATCGTCATGAAGGCCGCTCTTAAGCACACGGGGATTAGTTCCCACAGCTTCTTCGGACGTATAACCGCTAACTTTTGTAAAAGCTGGATTTACGTACTTGATCTCACCTTTAGTGTCGGTAACAACGACTGAATCAGCCCCGTGTTCTACAACGGCCGCCAGTAACTCACGTGATTCAGTCGCCCTGACGACTTCGGTGATGTCCCGGTTTATCCCGCGATAACCTGCAAACTCGCCTTTAGTGTTCGTGAACGGAAAACCGCGAGATTCTATAATTACTCTACGGCCGTCCTTACAAATCTGGGTTGTTACGAGACCCTTAAATTCCCGCCTACTTCCAAACGCATTCCGGACATCTGTGAGCGACATCTGTTCTTCAGGGTCTTCACCCAAGACACACCAATACATCTGGCCAACCATCTCCTCGGGAAAATAACCCAGGATACCAAAAACTGCTGAACTGCAGTAAAGGAACAGTCCATCTTTATCTACCTCCCAGACCCACTCTCCAGTCAGCGCCGCCACCTGACTGAATCGCTTCTCGCTCTCCAGGAGGGAGCTTTCAACTAGTTTACGGTCTGATATGTCCCTTGATGATCCAGCGATCATCACACTTCCCGCTATTTCATCTTTCCAGATTGAAACCTGAATTTCGCACCAAATGGTGGCGCCGTCCCTACGATAAATCTCACATTCCAAAGTGAAATTCGGCAATTTCTCTTCAAGCATTTGCTGTAATGAAGCAACGACCACTGGCCTCCATTCGGGAGTCAACCAGTCTGTCAGTTTTGTCTCCAGCGCCTCCTCGGACGTATAACCGAACACACGTTCACACGAGGCCGAAACAAAGACAAACCGTTGAGAATAAGGATCCAGCATCCATATAACATCGGACGACTTCTCGACCATTAAACGGTAGAGTTCTTCACTCTTTCTTAGCCTTTCCTCAAAATTCTTTCGCTCTGTAATTTCGGTGGACACGCCACATATGCTGGTGATCATGCCGTCTGCATCCACAACAGGAAATCCGCGTTCAAAAATCCAGTGTACGGAACCATCTGGATGCGCTATTCTATATTCGTAAGAATATCGTTTACCTTTAGCATGGAAGTTGGTCATCATCCTTTTGGCAAGTTCATAATCATCAGGATGGACAGCATCGAGAAAAGATTCCGGGGCCTCGTACAACATGGATGACTGTCGTCCCCATACCTTTTCATACGCAGGGCTTACGTAGATTAATCTATCGAGGCCTAAACCGCTGATCCAGAAGACGTCATTTATAGTTTCAGCAATCAGTCTGAATCTTTGCTCGCTTTGGGCGAGACTTGCCTCATATCTCTTTCGCTCCGTAACATCCTGAACTGTGCCAATCGAACGAACAGGCTGACCTGAGGCGTCGTAGAAAGTTTCGCACCTTGCATGGACGTATTTGATCTGGCCGTTGTTTCCGGTCAATTTGTAGGTTATGTCGTAAGGAGTCCTGTTTCTGATTGAATCGGTGTACGCCTTGTCTACCCTTTCACGATCTTCCTCATCGATGGCGTCAAGAAAAGCCTCATAAGATCCTCCAAACTCCTCCTGAGTGACACCAAACACTCGGCACATCTCATCTGACCAACGCAAAGAATCGGTAGTGATGTTATAATCCCAACTACCCACATGCGCCACGCTCTGAGCTTCCTTCAAGCGGGCTTCCCTCTCCAGCAGTTCTGATTCGATCGAGCCGCATCTGGAAATTTCTCGAGTAAGTCTGTCGTTCAACTGCTGCAGGCTGGCTTTTCGTTCCTCCGCCCGTAACTCAAGCTCCGTGCCGGATCGTTCAAGCGCCTCTTCCCGGACGCGTTGCTCAGTCACATCCCGACCAACGCTGAATACAAGAGCCTCTTCGACAAGCGAATAACTGTCCCAGGAAATGCAGCGGTATTCGCCGTTCTTGTGAATACTCCAAATCCGCTGCAGGTTCTTGGGAATACCTCTTTTGAGATCATCAAAAAACCCAATTGCGTTTTCAATTTCGTCAGGGCGTATCAATTCAATCCAGGGCTTCCTTAAAGCCTCATCGCGAGACCAACCAAGTATTCTGGTGAAGGCAGGATTTACGTTTTTGAAAAACCCGTCAAATGTGGAAATACACATAATATCGGTTGATAGATTGAAGAAATTGACAGCGTCACCTTCCAGAGAATTGCGGGTGTCAAGAAGGTGATCCTGTTGTTTTTGCATAAAATCGGGATCGCTCATAAGCCGTACCTGTGAAAGCTAGAAATTATATTTCCATATAGCAGATTTACCTGAAAATTAAAAATATCTGGACCCTTCACGACAAAGACGAGTTTAATTAGACAGCTTTTTCAGATGCTTCAGTGACCTGTGTCATCAGTGAGACAGTGGTCGATGTAGAATCAGGATGGTGGGTTGAAACATTTTGTTGATAGAAAGTTGAAGATCAGGGGAGCCCGGGTTGCATCTGAGCGGCTGGCTTCCGATGTCATACCAGTTGGCTCACCCTGGACAGAGCAGGAACCGTCCATCATGTCTTATTCAAATATGTTGCATTATTTCAGACACCTGACTCTCTGAATAGCCTATCTCCCTAAGTATTTCTTCTGTATGCTCGCCTAGTTCTGGAGCCGGTTTGGAACATGTGGCGGGAGTTTCACTAAAGTCCCATGGGAAACCCACCATTTTTGTCACGCCATGTTTGGGATGATCGTATTCGACAAAGTAATTATTGGCCAACGCCTGTGGGTCATTTGCAACCTCTTTAGGAGTTTGAACCGGTGTGCATATACATCCCGCGCTGTTGAGAATCTCAATCCATTCTTCTCTCGGTCTGGACGCAAACTGGGAATCGAAAAGCGCCACAAGTTCTTTGGCTTTTTTGCTGCGAGCCTCTATCGAGTCGAACATTGGATCGGTTATGATGTCCTCGAGTTCCAGAGCCTGACAAACCTTCGGCCAATATCTTTCAGGTTGCAGGTGTGCAAGAGCGATCCACTTGCCATCCGCACAACGATAATGATTGTACATTGCGTTTCCTGCCAGAGCCCGGACTTCGCGTGGAAACTCTGTTCCCAGAATGGCCGGGGCCGCCATAATGAGACCAAGCGACGCTATCACGCTGCCCATCAGCGACGTATCAACAACCTGACCCTTACCTGTTTTTTCCCTGGCATAAAGCGCTGCTGTAACTCCCCATGCACAGGCCAATGCCCCCACTTCATCGCCTATTCCCGGAAGAATCTGTGCAGGTGGAGAATCTTTCTCTCCACAGGACATCATCAACCCTGACCTGGCTATCCCTGTATAATCGAACGACAGGTTTTGAGCATCAGGACCTTTGCGTCCCCATCCTGACGCATGAGCATATATGAGACGCGGATTACGCTCCATTAGAGTTTCCGGACCTATGCCCATACGGTCCGGCGCCTCTATACTCATGTTATTCAGAAAGACATCCGCTGTATCTATCAGCTTGAGGAAAGCTTCCATACCCTCTGGCTTCTTGAGATCCAGCAGTATGCTCCTTTTGTTCCTGTTGCAGTGTTCAAAATAGTAATTTCTGCCTGACAGCCCGACCATGGCCCCTATTATTCTCATGAAACCTCTACCGGGATCTCCTGTTTTGGGCTCTATCTTTATCACGTCCGCACCAAGGTCACCAAGTCTCATCCCGGCAACTGGGCCCTGCTGAAACATTGATATTTCAATTACTCTCACTCCATCAAGCGGTCCAGGCATCTTTTTTCCTTTCTTATACATTCCTGAGATTTTTTGTTAGCGGTCGAATAACTTTTAAGTTCATGAATTTAAACAAAAAAAAGGCGGAGTGTTTACTCCGCCTTTTCGTGTATGGATGGGCATTCACACTCCGGTTACGCAGTATTCCTTCTAAAGCTAAAAAAGAATGCGCCAAATGTGTGAATCATAAATTCCTCCAGAATGCTTATTAATACAGCCTGGAAAATGAGCTGTCAACATTTTTGTCGGGAGTCTGGTCGTTTGTTACAAGATGGCTTCCCGATTTCACATCAAATCACAGTTGGAAGAGATGACAGACTTCGTCAGATTTAATCCGGAATATCAGTATCCTGAGGCCAGAAAATACCATCCGGGACTCCATTTAGTTCGGGGACATAACGAAACCTTGTCACCCACACAGAGCCAATTCCGCTCGGAACCATGCTTCACGGAATATGCAGTTATCAAAGCCTTCACGGAGCCTCGTACGCTGCCTGTGGCTTTTTTGTCGTCGCCCGCTGCAACATGTATGTTCCGATCAATAGCCCCAAGCCTACAAAATCACTCCATACTTCCGGATACACCAGAAGCAGTCCGGCTACCGCAAAAGCGATTCTTTCCAACCAGTTCGATCTTCTGACCAGCCACCCTGATGCGGCTGAGGCAAAGGAAAACACTCCAAGAAATGAAGTCGCCACAACCCAGAGTGTTTGTAAAAAGCCCTGCCCATGAAGCAGTAAAGCATAACCTGACGGGTCGAGTATGAACATGAAAGGCACTATGAAAGCCACTGCTGTGTACTTCCAGGCCATCATGGTGGTTTTGTACGGATCACCACCTGTCAGGGCTGCAGCGGCAAACGGTGAGAGCGCTGTGGGTGGTGAAACCTCAGAGAGAACTGCGTAGTAAAAAATAAACATGTGAGCCGCAAAGTCCGGGATGCCGAGCTTTGTGAGCGCGGGAGCAGCTATAACAGCGGCTATTATGTATGTCGCAGTGATAGGGACAGCCAGGCCGATGACCCACAGTAAAATTGCTGTGTAAACGGTAGTCAAAAGCAGATTGTGCCCAGCATAAGTGATTATGATAGTGGATAGTTTGAGCCCAAGCCCGGTGAGGCTGACAACGCCAACTATTATTCCTGCGCATGCGCATACGGCCGCAACATTCAGCACAGCCAGCGTGCCCCCCTTGAGAGCGTCAACAAGTTTCCTGGGTGTAAACCACGTCTCACGTCTTAAAAAACAGCTAGTTATGCAAACTGCCACTGCGAAGAACACTGCCATCTGAGGGGTATATCCCGACACGAGAAATGCAACTATCGTCAAGACCGGAAAGAACAGGTAGCCATAAGCCAGGGTAAGACTCTTGAGGCTTTGAGGATTGTCGCTCTCAACAAGAGTCATTCCGAATTTTCTGGAGTCAAATTCCACCATCAACAGGAGACTCCAGTAATAGAGGCTTGCAGGAATGACGGCCATTGTTATGACATCCAGATATGTAATTCTGAGGAATTCGGCTATGAGAAAAGCGGCCGCGCCCATTACAGGTGGAGTCAACACGGCCCCCAACCCGCCAGCGGCAAGTAATCCACCTGCATTCTCTTTGTCATAGCCGGCTTTCTTCAGCATGGGGTATGCCACTGAACCTACAGTAACCGTATCGGCAACCCCACTCCCGGAACCGCCAGCAAGGAAAAACGATGACAACACCACTGTGCGGCCCGCCCCCGTTGGCTTTCTACCCATAGCGGTGAATGCAAAATTCACGTAGAACTCGCCAGCCCCAGAAACTCGCAGAAACGCCCCAAATATTGTGAACATTATTATAAAGGTGGAGGAAACATCTATGGGAATCCCAAAGATGCCTTCAAGGGTCATGTACATGTGACCGATTATTCTTTCCAGATCGTATCCACGGTGGGTCCACGGAGCAGGAAGATGCGGCCCCACATAGGCGTAGACAAGGAATAGAACTACTGTAATCGGCATTATGAGACCGGTAGTCCTTCGAGTCGCCTCCAAAATCAGCGCAATCAGTATCACCCCAAAAACCTGATCCATGATATCCGGGGTAACAGCCCTGTAAATGAATTCCTCAAAATCGACAAGCATATAGCCAATGCATGATATTGAGAGAATTATCAGAATTATGTCGATCGGGCTGACATTTGTCTTGTGTCTTTTCGAAGCTGGATAATGCAGAAAAATCAACGTGAGTACAACAGCTACGTGAATGGCCCGAAGAATCTGGGTGGTCATGGTTCCCACCGCAACGTACATTGCAAAAAGTGAATTGGAAACCGCAATCACAGTAATGACAATCGTCCAGATGTAATTTGGGCTTCTTGTAACACCCTCTTCCTGCTGGATGACTTCTTCTACCTTCTTTAACTGTTCGTTTCTATCCCAGCCACTTTCCTGGTTGACCATAAATAACCCTCAGAGGAAATTCATATAATAAAAAAGATTGTTCGTTTTCCAAACTGATAAGCTGATTTTGCCTTCAATCCCCTCAGCAGTCCCAACATCTACTTCAGAATTCCGGATTTGCACAGTGTGAGATCCTACGCTCGCGGCCGGAGTCGTGAAGGAATCAAAATACAGGCCTAAATGCTCCACATCAGGATCGGTCAACCCAAAATATTCTAAAACAGACACATTCGGGGTATCTACCCTCGTCAACTTCAGGCGACCATCTCTCAATATGAACTTTTCACTGACCGGAACCTGGTACATGGAATGAACATACGAATGCGTCAGTTCATCGCCTTCGTTAATTGGGATGAGTTTCTTTTCACCACGGATATCGAGGACAATGAGCGTGACTGGCGTAACATAGCTGGCGCCACAAATCAGGATTACGATCACTGTCAGGAGCAGTGTCGGGAGCAATATTCCCGACCTCGGCTCCCGGACATGAGTCATCATTCGACTTTGAGTCCCCGCGATTTGTAAAATTCTATTGCTGCCTTGTGAAAAGGTATAGGTGAACCCAACACCGCATCATTCAGGTCAAGATCCTCAGCCTGTTTATGAACCGCCACCAACTCGGGCTTATTATCAAACATGGCGGCGAGAATATCCTTGACCAGTTTATCCTCCATAGCTTCATTAGCTATGAGGAGATTTCCGACAGCAGCCACGGGAACGTCTTCAACCATTCCGGAATAGGCTGTCTTGGGTATTTTCTTCGGGAAGTACACGGGACCATATTTCCCCTTCATTTTTTCAATGGAATCAAGGCTCGCAATGAAATCCAGTTTCATGCCCGGAGCAGCGGCCAGATCCAGAACAGAAGCCGTCGGAACTCCACCACACCAGAAAAAAGCCTCTATCTTCCCGTCCTTGAGAGCGCCGGCGGATTCCGAAGCGCCAAGTCTGTCTCTCTTGACGTCTTTGTCAGGGTTGATTCCATGGGCTTCCAGAATCCTCAGGGCCATGACCTCAACCCCGCTTCCCGGAGCGCCTGTGGATATGGTCCTGCCCTTCAAATCCGATACCGTCTTGATCCCCTTGGACTGGCTGGCCACTATGTGCATGACATTCGAATAAAGAACTGCCAAATTTCGTATCGGCAAAGCCTGCTTGAACATTGCCTTACCTGCAAATGCGTCATAGGCAGTGTCACCCATTACGATCCCAAGATCCGCCTTCTTTGCTCCAACCAGTTTGCAATTATCCACAGAAGCGGCAGTCACTTCAGCGGCAGCCTCGACGTTAGGGACATGTTTTGTTATGGCGGCCGCTATTGCCCCGCCCAGCGGAAAATAGACGCCCCCCATACCTCCTGTAGCCACAGAAATCCTTTTAGTAGTCTGAGCCAGGACACTCGATGAGGCTCCCAACAGAATCACCCCACTCAAGAGCCCGGTATTTTTGAGGAACAATCTACGTCCCATTTTGCCCCTGTCGCCAAGCTGAAAATAATTCTCATCCTTCATAGGCCGCCTCCTGGTTTCTTGTTCTTTTTTAAAGATAACATATCAACTATATACCTCGATAAGTTCCAAAGCAGATTAACCTATGGAATAACACCTGACTGGAGCTACTTTTTTGAGTCAGCAAATGGATATCACCTGCTGAATTTCCGGTCCTGCTCCTGAAGTCCCGATGTCAAAGCGGAATCCTGTGTGAACTCTATTTTCGGATCTAATACTTTTATTGTTCTAATGATAGCTCATCCAGCCCATAGAACTGGAGATTGTTCATTTCATTGGAGTCGGTAGTTTTAAAAGCTTCGTTTTGTCTGCACGAAGCCAGTGTTTGCAATGTTCAGATAACATTCTGACAAGATTGAAAACTCTCGTCAGCAAGCTTTAATCACTGATAAGTGAAATGATTACGGGTGGATTTACTTCATCGTCACGATACATTAGGCTCATCGGTATGTCAACGCATAAATGGGCCTTGCAAGCCTCTCTCATGCGCTCTGAGTAACCTGGTTGTTTTTTCTTGACTAAATCGTGATTGACCTGTCAAAATAAAATGTTAGCATGAATTTATGGAGAGAATAATGGAAAAGTCGCCTCAAGATTTTGAGAACATCCCGACAAGGACGGACATGGCGGACTGTCGGGATAACCGTGGACCGGACTGGGCGATACAGGATAACCTGGCCAGCCTGAAGCGAATGAGGGATGAAGCCAGAAGCGGTGGAGGGCAAAAGAAAATCGATGCCCAGCACGCCCGGGGTAAACTTACAGCTCGGGAAAGAGTCGATCTTTTGCTTGATGAGGGTTCCTTCGAAGAATTCGATGTCCTGAAGGCCGGACGTGGTGGCCATTTGAAGGGAGAAAAAGAACACCTCAGCGATGGCGTGATCACCGGCCATGGCACTATTGATGGACGCGAAGTCTTCATATTCAGCCAGGACTTTACCGTCGTGGGAGGGTCACTGGGAGAGGCGCATTCCGAAAAGATCAGCAAGGTTATGGATCATGCGGTCAGGGTTGGGGCCCCGTTCATTGGCCTCAATGATTCTGGCGGCGCCAGGATACAGGAGGGCGTTGACGCCCTCGCCGCCTATGGGGAGATATTCAACCGCAATGTAATGGCAAGCGGCGTGATTCCTCAGATATCATGCATCATGGGTCCGTGCGCTGGAGGAGCTGTCTATAGTCCTGCTATGACTGACTTCACCTTTATGGTTGAAAATTCATCATTCATGTTCGTAACAGGCCCTAATGTTGTGAAGACGGTGATACATCAGGACATAAGCTTTGACGATCTCGGTGGAGCTGGTATTCACAGTTCAAAAAGCGGTGTCGCCCACTTTGTGCTTCCCAACGACATCCTCTGTTTGAGGGAAGTGCGCAGGCTTATTAATTACCTGCCTTCCAACAATAACCAGGAGCCTCCAATACTTGATCTTCGAGACCCTATAGACCGTAAGGATCCGGTCCTGGATTACCTGGTGCCGGCTAGCCCCAACCAGCCTTACGACATGAAAGTCCTCATTAACAGTGTTCTGGACGGGGCCGAGTTTCTGGAAGTTCATCAGCGTTACGCACGCAATCTCATAGTTGGATTCGGACGCCTGGGGGGCAAGACCATCGGTCTCATAGCGAATCAGCCCTCAGTACTGGCCGGGGTGCTTGACAGCAACGCCTCCGCCAAGGGCGCCCGTTTTGTAAGATTCTGTGACGCATTTAACATACCGATAATCTGCTTTGTAGATGTTCCCGGTTTTATGCCCGGACCTGAACAGGAACATGGAGGAATAATCCGTCATGGAGCCAAGCTGCTGTATGCCTTCATAGAAGCCACTGTCCCGAGAATTACGGTTGTTGTGAGGAAGGCTTATGGCGGAGCTTATATCGTCATGAATTCCAAGCACATAGGCGCAGACATAAACTACGCGTGGCCAACCGCTGAAATAGCTGTGCTCGGACCTCGGGGCGCTGCGGAAGTAATATATCGTAAGGAAATAGAAGAAGCCCAGGATCCTGCTGCGGCCCTCATGGAAAAGGAGGATGTCTATCGCAAGACATTCGCTAACCCTTTCCTGGCTGCAAAAAGGGGTTACATAGACGACGTGATTTTCCCGAGGGACACACGTGGCAGACTGATCCGCAGTCTTCAGGTTCTCGAAAGAAAACAGACTGTAAAACCCAGGCGCAAGCACGGGAACATTCCACTTTGAGGATGAAAAGTGTTCGACAAAATTCTGATCGCCAACAGGGGTGAGATAGCGGTTCGTATCATAAAGACCTGTAACCGGTTGGGCATCAAGGCCGTTGCGGTTTATTCCGAAGTCGATTTTAGGGCTCCATATGTTCAGGCGGCCGATGAGGCATGCTTGATTGGGCCAGCCAGGGCTCAGGATTCCTTCCTGAACCCCGAAAAAATAATTAGGGCCGCTTTTGCCCACGGATGTCAGGCGATACATCCAGGTTACGGTTTTCTGTCTGAAAATTCCCAATTTGCCCGAATGGTCGAGGAGGAAGGACTTGTCTTCATAGGCCCACCTCCCGATGCAATTGCGCTGCTTGGTGATAAGACCGCTTCCAAGGCACTGGCCATAAAAACCGGTGTTCCAGTTGTTCCTGGGAGAGAAAAGCCTGTTGAAACACTGGAAGAAGCCATGTCCGCATGCAACGAGACAGGATTCCCGGTCTTGCTGAAACCGGCTGCCGGTGGCGGCGGAAGAGGGATGCGAATCGTCATGAGCCCTGAAGAACTTCCCTCTGCGCTTGAAGCCTGCCGCATGGAGACTATGAAGAGCTTTGGAGATGACAGGGTCTTCGTTGAACGATTCGTGGTTCGCCCGAGACACATCGAAATTCAGATAATGGCAGACCGGTTCGGCAATGTCATACACCTCGGCGAGAGAGAATGCTCCATTCAGCGTCGTTACCAGAAAGTGATTGAGGAAACTCCATCGGTAGCCCTGAACGAGGAACTTCGCAGGGAAATGGGCAAAACCGCATGTGATCTGGCCAAAGCTGCAGGTTACACAGGAGCGGGCACAGTAGAATTTATTCTCGACACAGCTGGAAATTTTTATTTTCTGGAAATGAACACCCGTCTTCAGGTTGAGCATCCCGTGACTGAAATGGTTTCAGGTCTGGATCTGGTAGAGCTTCAGATCGCTATAGCAGCCGGAGAGCCGCTTCCTGTAAATCAGGCTGATGTTTCCATAAATGGCTGGGCAATTGAGGCCCGGATTTGCGCCGAAGACCCGTCCAGGGGCTTTCTGCCTACAACTGGGATGATAACCAGATATGCTGCGCCTCAAGGTAAGAATGTGCGTGTCGATAGCGGCGTTGCCGCCGGCAGCGCCATAACCATACACTACGATTCCCTTCTGGCAAAAGTGGCAGCGTGGGGAGCTGACAGAGAAGAAGCCCGGAAAACATTGATCAGGGCCTTGAACGGATATCACATCGAGGGTGTCATAACCAATGTCGATTTCGCAAATTCTGTGCTTGCTCACCCAGCATTTGCCAGCGGGGCCATTTCTACCGATTTCATCGAAGAACATTATGTTGACGGACAAAGTAAAATTCCCCCGTCAAAAGAAAATCTTTATTACATGGCCATGGCCGCTTTGCTGGTCTATCACACCAGACGCAACCAGGTCAGAAACTCTCTAAAACCCATGATCACATGTGTCGGAGGCCCTGACGCATTCTGTGCGCCTCATGAATACGTTGTGAGAACGCTGCATGACGTCTTCAGGATATCACTTGGACTCTCGGAAGATTCCCAGACATGGAACTCTACAGTCAACGGAAAAACCTACAAAATAGTGGCTCCGGACTTTGAATATTACAGAAGACGACTCAAACTGAAGATAGATGGCGTGTCACACATGTTTCGCCTACAGTATCAGGAAAATCACATTCGCGCCTTTTTCTCCGGGATAGTAAGAACATTTGAGATTTACACTCCGCTTGAGTGGACTGTGGCCCATTTCATGGTATCCGACGTCAAATCCAGTCAGGAAAACATCTTGCGCTGCCCAATGCCCGGCCTTATAACCGCCATTACCGTTGAAGAAGGCGCCACGGTAAGAAAAGGCCAGGAAC
Organism: uncultured Desulfomonile sp.; assembly: GCA_964542775.1. Taxonomy (GTDB): domain Bacteria; phylum Desulfobacterota; class Desulfomonilia; order Desulfomonilales; family Desulfomonilaceae; genus CAITZA01. Next base: position 67,121 of record CAZIVV010000291.1, on the reverse strand, counting down.
TGCTTCGCATGGAATCGATGAAGATGGAGAGTTCAGTAGCTTCACCCAGAGATGGTGAAGTAGACAGGATAATGATCAAACCCGGACAGGCTGTTGAAACAGACGAAGCTCTCATCAGCTTCAAGAACTAGAACAGCTGGACCAGTCAATTCCAAGGGGTGACAGAAAAAGGAGGCAGCCTAAAGGCCCAACCAAGCAGAAACGGCGTTTATATTCAAAAAAGCCGTATGTGGCAGGCCCTCCAACTCCGGAATCCTGAGACAGTCCAGGGCGGTCGACTCCAGCGTATTTGGATTGAGAGCAGCATCGACAATGCCGGCGCTGATCATGTTTCCAGTCTTTTGCGCTCTTCGCTCCTTATTTCCCGACGGAGCAGCTTTCCTACTTTAGACTTCGGAAGCATGTCCCTGAATTCTATATAATTAGGCACCTTGTAATCTACCAGCCGCTTGCGGCAGAATTTGATGAGGTCATAGCCAGATATACCTTTTACGTCACTTTTCAGAACGACAAAGGCCTTGATTCTCTCACCGATCTTTTTATCGGGGATGCCAACAACGCAGGATTCAACCACAGAGGGGTGCTCCTGCAACACAGCTTCAACCTCGGATGCGGAGATGCGGTATCCCTTACTCTTTATTACGTCTACGGTTCGATCAACAAAATAGAAGAAACCCTCGGAATCGAACTTGACGATGTCGCCGGTCCGATAAAAAAGCTTGCCGTTTATTTCCACGAAAGCCTGAGCGGTTTCTTCAGGCTTGTTGAAATAGGCGCTGACCATTCTCTTTGAATGCACTAGTAATTCTCCTGGCTCACCAGGAGGTAGCGGATCAACACCATCAAGCTCTGTAATGAGGATTTCCTTGCTGGGTAGCAATGTTCCCATGGTCATTGCGGGTATCGGGCGGTCAGTAGGGGCCATACATACACCACCGCACGTTTCGGTCGCGCCATACCCCTGATAGATCTGTTTGTTGAACTTTCTCTCCCAACGTGCGCCGATCTCCTGGGGAAGAACGTCGGCCGCAGAGAAACAGTATTTCAATGATGACAGGTCATACTGGTCAGCCCGGTCATGGTCCAGGATCATCCGGTAAAGCGCAGGAACTCCTATCAGACTGGTGGCCCTGTTCCTCTGTATAGCGTCGAACATGGCGTCCAGATTCACTTTTGGGTGCAATATCAAGGTTCCACCACCAATGACCACAGTTGACAGGCTACAGGTCTGACCCGCGATGTGAAACAATGGGGCGCCGCCCATTATGACATCCCTGTTTTTTGGGAACAAAGGGTCACGCACACTTAGTTGCTCATCAGATGATTCCAGGAAAAGCCCCTGAGAAATAGGAACTCCTTTGGGATGTTTCGTTGTCCCACCGGTATAGATGATTTCAGCTATGTCCTTCTCATCAAGTTCAGGCATAGGCGCCGGGGTATTTCCTGACGCAATTACCCCGGTGAAAGTAGTGACGGTGTCGGACTTCTCAATAGCCCCTTTGGGCACCTTGTCTGCCAGAAAGCCAAAAGCCCTTTTCCAGAACGGAAGCAGATCCACAACGTTTGTGACTATTACTTTCTGGATCGACGATTCTGAAATGATCTGCTTGACATAACCAAAATTGCGATCCGAACAGATGATTATTTTGGCGTCAGTATCATTGGCGACGTATTTCAGATCTGGAACCGTGTAGATGGGCGTGATCGGAATAATTATGGCCCCGAGTCTCTGGGCAGCCAGCCATGAAAGGACCAGCTGAATAGAGTTCGGTATGTACATCATTATTCTGTCGGTCTTTTTTATTCCCAGTTGAGCAAGCCCGCCGGCAAATTTTTCGACCAGACTGAGTAGCCTCTTGTAAGAATACCGGGTTCCGAGATATTCCACGGCTGTGTTATCGGGGTAATTGGACGTTATTGCCGAAAACGCCTCGAATATAGTCTGGTATTTAATATCCGACATGTTCAGTAATTTCTCCTTTAAACCCCAAAATATGCAGCTTTGACTTCCGGATTTTCCATGAGTTCAAGACCTGGACCGTCCAGACTCAGCATACCGTTCTCAACGACGTAGCCATGATCAATAACCGGCAAAATTGGACGAGCGAACTGTTCTGTAACGACTATTGTCAGGCCGGTTTCAGAGCGGATTTTCAATATGGCTTCCACAAGGGTTTTCTGCATTATCGGGCTAAGACCCAACAGTGGCTCATCCAGAAGAAGCAGTTTTGGTTTTACTACAAGCGCCATGCCAATGGTCAGCATCTGTTGCTCACCACCACTCAGAAATCCGGCCTTGCGGGATTTCAGACGCAAAAGCGTGGGAAACAGTTCAAACACGTAATCTATAGTCTCTGAAACTTCAGACCGCTTCCGGAGATATCCGGCTATTCTAAGGTTCTCAACCAGATCGGACTCCGGAAAGATCGGATGACGCTCCCGACACAGCACCAGCCCTTCTTTTACCCTGTCGCTAGGATGAAGGTCCGTGATGTCCTTGCCATCGAAAATCACTTTACCGTAAAGAGTGATCCGCTCCCCACCCTTGCGCTGCTCCTTGATTTTCGTGTCTATGATGAGCCCGGAGATGGTGTTCATTAGCGTCGTCTTTCCAGCGCTATTTGATCCGATCACTGCCACTATCTGACCTTTAGCGACAGTCATGCTGAAATCGTTCAGAGCCAGTGCGTTCTCATAGAAAACCATGAGGTTGGATATTTGAAGCATTTGTTTTCCTGAGTTCAGTTCTTTTGATTATTGGCCAAAGACAATGGATAAGCTCCCGCTTTGTAAGCTATTCGGTTCCAAGATACGCATGCCTGACTTCGTCACTCTCCATAACATCGGCAGGCTTGCCGTCGGCGATAATCTGTCCAAAGTTCAGCACTATGACCCTGTTGGCTATTCTGAACAGCTCTCGTAAACGATGCTCGATCATTATTATGGTTTTGCCCTCCATCATCATCTTTTCGATGATAGGGACAATACTTGCCAATTCGGCAATGCTCAAACCTGAGAAAAGCTCATCCAGAATAATGAGGTCCGCCCTTAGCGCCAGACACTTGGCAAGTTCAAGCCTCTTCAGGTAACCATGAGGAAGACTTCCTGCGGACTTGAAAGTGACAGAAGAGTCCCTCTCGAATCCAACATCCTCCAGCAGATCCTTTGCCACAGAATCCCTGTCGCCATAGCGACCGCCGGAGAGTCCGCGGACCCTGGGTGAAAAAAGAGGGATCACTATATTCTTGAAAGCCGGCAAGTCCGAAAAAGGCTTCGCCATCTGGAATGTTCTCGCAATACCAAGTCGGGCTATTTTGTAGGGCATCAGTCCAGTGATGTTCTTGCCCCGGTATTCTACCCGTCCCTCTGAAGGGGTGATAAAACCCGTTATCAGATTTACCAGTGTCGTCTTACCAGAACCATTCGGACCGATCAGCCCCATAAGCTCGCCCTGATGGAGGTCGAAATCCACTCCAATGACTGCCCTGACTCCACCAAAATTCTTGCTAAGGCCTCGAACCTTCAGGAGGAGTTCACCCTTTTGTATCCCAGTTGTTCCTACCATGAATTACAACCAGTTTCCTTTTGGCTTGTGATGAATGAATTCAGACATCGTGAAAGTCCCGTCAATTGTCCACCGCTGCCCATCTTTCGAACTGCTGGTATTTTCTCTGGATATAGTGGAAAATGCCTTCCGGAATCGCTACTATGAATACCACCAGAGATATGGCGTATATGACTGTCCTTAGGCCACCTATGCCTCGTAAAGCTTCTGACAGTGGGACAAGAATGAACGCCCCGAGCAGTGAACCTGCGAAAGTTCCCATTCCACCAACAACAGCGGACGCCAGTGGCAATATCGAGTAATCGAGCGCAAATACAGGCATTCCCACGAACATGTAAACATGTGTCATGAACGCGCCGCAAAAGGATCCTATGGCTCCTGTTATGAACAGGGCCTGAGCCTTCATCCAGTAAATATTGATTCCACCGCTCATGACTGCCCTGTCATTGTTATTTATGGCCTTGAGGACTAGACCGTAGTCGGTGGTCACCAGCCTGCGAAATCCGAAAAATACCAATAGAAGGACAATCACTATCAGGTAACATTCGACCCAGGTGCTGGAGAAAGATTTCAGACCTGTAAGCCCTTCTGTTCCTCCAAGCCAGCCTGTCGCCTCTATGGTTCGCTCAAACATCAGCGGCAGCACCAGGGTAACCATTGAAAAATATACACCCCTCAACCTCAGTACTGGCAGAAGCAGTAAGGCGCTGAGCAGACCTCCGGCAAGCGTGGCCAACGGGATCGTGGTCCATATAGGCAACCCGAAGGTAAGGTCCGAATAACCCGCAATATACGCTCCGATGCCGAAGAAGAGGGCTTGTCCCAATGAAACCATTCCAACCGTCACGAGGAAATCCCAGCTCAGCGCCAGAATGGCAAACACACAGGTCGTGATGAGCACCTTTTGCCAATACAAAGGCAGTATGAGCGGAAGCGCCAGAAGTAATATCACTGGAGCCAATGGTGGAACAGAGACGTAAAGAAATTCACGATAAGATGTGAGAGCGAAAATGTCATCTGATCTCACCTTAATTCCACGGTCTATGCGTTCTCTTCGTTTGTGTTTCACTTTACCGCCATGTGTAGCCATTATTATGGCTGATTCTTGAAGCTATAAAGGTAGAAAAGAGCCTGAGCCAAGTCAGATGCGCTCCTCAAGCTCCTTTTGTTTTCCAAAAAGGCCTGACGGCTTGACCAACAGTATTATGAGTATGGCAACCAGCGATACGATCATCTTCCAGTGTGGCCCCGAGAAGGCGTCGGTTATCATCTGGGCATAACCAATCATGAACGAGGCTACTATTACTCCAACAGTACTGCCCAGACCACCTATGATGCAGACCGCCATTGCATTGATCAGGACGTCGTAACCTTCATTGACCGATATCGTGCCCCTCGGAAGGATCAGAATAGCGGCAATGGCAGCAAGACCAGACCCAAAGGCCACACTAAGCCCCGCTACACGGTCAGAGTTGATACCGAGGGATAAGGCTGTCTTCTCGTCCTGCGCTATCCCGCGGAAAGCCAGACCCGTCTTGGTGTAGCGTGTAAAAAGATAAAGTCCTATGGCCAGGCTGATTCCAACACCCACTATCCATAGCCTCTGATGGTCTATGTAAGTGTCACCGATCATCAAACTGCCGTCAGTAAAGACCGGCAATGTGTATTCAAATCCTGTAAATCCAAGATAACGGAAGGTTTCAAGTATAGCGAGGCCAACTCCAAAAGTGGCGATGACCTCCGATATGACCATGCCCCGAACCCTGAGCAGAACCAACCTGTAGAGCGCCAATCCGAAAAGAGCAGTCAGAATGACTGAAAGTATAGCTGCCAGTGGAAACGGTAGCCCAAGAAGGTTGATCATGATCCAGACAGCATAGCCCGCCATAATGTACATGGCGCCATAAGCGAAGTTCGAAACCCCGCTGATGCCAAAAGTCAGGCTGAAACCAAGCGCAATCAGCGCCAGTATTATACTGTTTATAAAACCGTAGATTAAGGTGACTTCCAGCATGCGTTTCCCCTTGAGGGTTCAATCATGTGCAGGCTGCCTGAGCTTCATTCTCATCGCTGAAGCTCAGGGGCCTGATTAATGGTGTTACAGAAACATTGACTAAAACTATTTCTTGGCTGGCTTGATCCATTCCGGAAGCTTTATCGAAGCCTCGGCAATCGATTGCGGATACACGATCGCACGTTTGCCATCCTCCGTCCACTGCGAGACGCATCCAAGAGCGGATTCCTTGGGGTCGTTCCCGTATATAACCTGATTGCCTTCATTGAATTTTATGCGACCAATGACACCCTGGCGATCGGTCTTTTTGATTTCCTCTGAAACCTTGTCTGGATCCAGCGATCCAGCCCTTTCAATTGCCTCAGCAAGGATGTAGACCGAATCGTAGGACGGCGCAGGACCATGACCTGCCTCCATAGGCTGACCAAATTTTTTCTGATAGGCTTCATAGAACTTTGTGGCTGGAGCGTATTTCTCAACCGGTATGGCGCTGCCTATTTCAAAGTTAGTGTTAATAAGCCCACCGATTTTGCCCTCAAAGGTTTTCCAGGCGCCTGGTCCAGCCATCGGAGATATGAACCCCGCGACCATCGACGGAATTTTCATGCTTTTCCATTGCTTGAGCAGAATTCCACTTTGGGGCATGTCAAAAACGGTCAATATGATCTGGGCGTTTTGATTCTTGGCCTTGATCAATCCAGCAGAAAAGTCGGAAGCTCCGGTAGGATAAACCTCCTGACCCTTGACCTGATAGCCCATTTTGCTGGAAACCACGTCAGCGGTTCCCTTTCCGGTCGCCTTGGCCCACAAAACGTCCTGCGTCATTACATAAAGCTGATCATAGCCAAACTCCGACTTCATGAATTCCAGAGCCTGCGCCAGATACTTAACCAGGGATTGGGCATTCAGACAAACCCTGAATACGTACTTGTACTTCTCAGGGTTCTCCTTGACCTTCTCTTCAGACTTCGGAGACATGGCGATCGTGCCGAGGAAAGGGACCTTGTGCTTGGATATCAGATCCATTCCAGCTATTAGTGACTCAGACCGGAACGGCCCAATAATAATAGCGTTGACCTTCTTCTCGGTGATCATCTTTTCCATCCCGAGCAGTGCCTCAGATACTGGAACCCCGGGAGAAGCGTCTCGCAGATCCAGCGTCTCAATCTTCAATGGCCGTTTTGTCCCGCCTACGTTCACACCGCCTTTGCCATTTATCTCCTCGACCGCAAGCTCAACCGCCTTGATACATTCTTTTCCCTCCAAAGCAGTTACGGCCGTAGGCAGACCAATGAGAATAGGCTCAGCGGCGTCAGCACAGACATTTAGAAACAGAACCTGAAAAAACGCCAACACCAATCCAAGAAATACTGTCCTCTTCATACTGTTCCCCTTTCAGACATCACCAAAACTGGAATCATTAAAACTACTTATGACCAGACTGACGCAGGCGTGCCTTCAAGTTGGTCAAACCTGCAGCCTTCAGACTTTTTCCATGTCAACGACATCCGAACTCAAAATTGAGTCAGCCGTAACCACCAGCGACATACTGATATCACTGGGCCAGAGACACACGAATAGGAATATTTATCAGAATCAGTCTAAATTGTTGTGATGTTGGGTTAAACTCAGTACACCGATATATTGTTCATGATTGTGAATCACGATAAAACCGACATTTAATCACTTGAGCTTGTCAAGTTCAGCGCTTTGAAGAATCGATTGGTGTTCCATGATCTATTTCTGGAGTTCCTGTAACGTGGATCATGATTGAGGATCTCAGGGTTGCAAAAACCCCGCAATTGAATCCAATTTTGTATTTGAAACTATTCGGAGAGTCTTGTCAAGCCATTTTGTTGACAGATTTTCTCAAACTGGAACCGTAACTTCAGTTGTTAAACTGTTGATCCGTTTATTCAGTATAATGAATATGATGTCGCTTGATCCAGCCAGGGTGTCAGGAAGGAGTCTCATCAGGCGCTTCCATGTCAGAAAAACATGTTACACCAACATGAACAAAAATGAATAGTTGTTCCACGAGGCCCGTGTATCAAAAGTGAGTCCAGCCACGCAATAAACCTTATCAGAACGAAAAAGGAGCCAACCTGAAAGTTGGCTCCCGATATAGTTGGCGTCCCCAAGGGGATTCGAACCCCTGTCGCAGGCGTGAAAGGCCTGTGTCCTAGGCCGGGCTAGACGATGGGGACGTAGAATTAGGCATCGCCGTTTATGAACGCTCTACATTCCTCTAAAAAAATCTGATTGTCAAGATAAAAATGACAAATTGGTGGGCCGTGCTGGGATCGAACCAGCGACTCTCTGCTTAAAAGGCAGATACTCTACCCCTGAGTTAACGGCCCCCTTAACGTGATTGAAATCCCGGACTCCGTGACCGGCTCGATCAACGTTGTCTTCCTAATAAAGCACACATAAAAAGCATCTGTCAAGAGCATAACTGCCACAATGTAATTTAGTGAGCCTTTCAGAATACATTTAAACCGGACCGCGCATACTTCCATGTCAGGCAGAATTTTAACCTCTGACATGTTGACTGGTTAACCGCTTATGATTACAAAATGACTTCCAGATCCCGGAAACCTGTCTACCAGGATCCTCCCTGGCTACCATACCGATGAGTTAATTGCCTGATAATACGCAAACCTTTAAAAAGACCCGATTTTACCCGTCCGAAAAACAGCTCCTTGCTTAACGGGACCGGAAACAGTAGTCTGAAAATTGTTGTAGTAGAAATACGATTTCAACCGGTACCTACCACCGTCGGGAAAAAACATGGCATTAACGGCATCTATGAGACGCGGCGTTCTGATCGCGTCAGGACTGATGACTTTTGGCATTGCAAGCACACTGATCCTTGGATTGACAGATTCGGACCTGGACTGGACATCGCGCTTTTACATGGGCTGCGACAGAACGAACCATTGGCCAGCAACCAAAACCGAACCGTTTGCTTTTCTTTATAAGTATGGAGAAATTCCAGGCGTCGCGCTTGGCATAATTGGTCTCTTGGGCTATTTACTTGTCAGACTGGGGAAATGCGACAAGAGCTATTCAAAACCTTTCCTGATAGTGTTCCTGTGTGTGATATTGGGACCGGGATTACTTGTAAACGGTCTGTTCAAGGAGTTCTGGGGCAGACCTCGGCCTGCTGATCTGTCCCGATTCGGATCGACAGAACAGTATAGACAGTTCTGGGATCCAGGAGGACCCGGATCAGGCAAATCATTCGTTTGCGGTCACTGCGCCATCGCCTTTTCGACATGTTCGACAATAGCGTTTTATCCACTTCATCCAGTAGCCGCGTCAATTGGCCTCGGAGCAGGCTTGATATACGGATCGCTTGTCAGTCTCACCAGGTTGGCCCAAGGAGGGCATTTTTCCACCGACATCATTTGGTCAGCCGTGATTGTCCTGACCCTCATCGTAGTCCTGTATTATTTCGTTTTCAGGATACCAGAAATGGATGAATGAAATTCATTTAAAATATGCTCAAACCTGAGCACACGCACAATTTCACAATAATGTTTAGTTTATTGACGTATAAACATAATTTTAGTATGATTATTACACACTTTCATCCAAGACGCCTGAACGTTTTATCAATCAATTTTTTCCCAATAGAGGGACGCTACATGAAAAACGTCAATTCTTTAATCTGCAGGCTTTTTTGTTTGGTTGCATTTTGTCTGATTACCGTTGCCGGTGTGTTTTGCTGGCCTGGTGAAGCAGGATCTCAGTCCCCTTTCCAGGGAGTTCCGCAAGCTCCTGTGCCACCGATGCCTCGTCAAATGGCTCCCCAGCGGGCTCCAGCGGCGCCTCCACAGCAAATGCCATCAGAATATGCTTACAGACCGGATCTCAGCAACCCGGAATTTGGGGAATGTTTACAACTGGAGAAGAACTGGAAAACTATATGGAACTCGTATTATCAGGCTTATTACCACGCGCAGCGGATGAGCCCGTCAGACCCGCAGTATCCCCAGATGGCGGCTTACGTCAACAATCTCAGGTATCAACTCGATGCGGCCTGGTCTAATTTCAGCCAGAAATGCATTTATTTTCCGAAGCGATAATTCGCAAGAGAGGATGAGATTAATATTCAGAGATGTCCAACAACATAATCCCCGGGGAGAAATGCCTCTCAAACCCGATTAATGATAGTTTAGAGAAAGATCAATCGTTTTCGTCATACCGGATCATCAAATCTGCGCTGGTTTTTTCGTTCATTGGCATAGCCCTTTATGGATCTGTCACAATAGCCTCTGATTACAGGTCCATCATGGCGGCCCTGACAGGTTTCCCACTTGATTCGCTAGCTCTGGTCATTTCCCTGGTGGTTGTCGGATGGATTTTGAGGGGTGTCAGGTTTCATTACTACCTTAAAAAATCTGAACAGCCTGTCCCGCTATACTATTCCATTGTGTCTTTTCTGGCCGGATTTGCCCTGACGGGAACTCCTGGTAAAATTGGCGAGGCTATGAAAAGTGTTTTCCTGAAGCGTGACTACGGCGTGAGTGTGACCAAAGTCGTTGGCATCCTTGTGGTGGAACGTCTGATGGACCTTTTTGGAGTGCTTCTTTTGGGGTCCATGTCTCTGTTACTTTTTGAAAGCTGGGCGGGGATGTTCCTTATATGCGCCGGTCTGGTAGTGTCGGCCGGTCTGTTCTTATGCATGGAGAGAATCTACAGACCAGTTCTGGAATGGTTTTCGAACTTCAGGATTTTGAGCTGGCCTGCCAACAGGGTTCTTACAGCATTACTGTCAGGCAGGGAACTGATGACAGTCCGGATTTTTGTGGTGGGGCTTATCCTGTCCACGGTGGCGTGGTTCATGGAGACCATTTCACTTTACGTCATCATGAAAGGTTTTGGTCTGAGCGCAACGCTTCTGGAAGCTAATTTCATTTACTGCTTTTCTACTCTGGTGGGCGCATTATCTATGGCTCCGGGCGGAATTGGAGGCACTGAAGCCGGAATGATAGGTTTAATGACGTTCATGGGCATAAGTTATTCTACGGGTTTGCCTGCTGTGCTTCTAATCCGGATTTGCACGTTGTGGTTGGCAATTTTTGTAGGCTTGATTTTCAGCGTTTATCTGACAGCCAGCCCCCGGACAAGACATCGGTAGAACATAAAAGAAAGCGCCTGTCTCCAGGCGCTTTACCTAACTTCCATAACAATAGATTTAAGTTTCTGGTTACAGATTCTCAGCAACTAGCTCTGACAAATCCATTACTTTGAGCTCAGCTCCTTTGCCCATGACATTGCATGAGTCTTCGAGCATGGTGATGCAATATGGGCAGGATGTGACAAGAGTCTTGGCGCCTGATTCTATGGCCTCGGTTATTCTTAACTCGGCAAAACGCTCTCCGGCCTTTGTCTCCATCCACACCCGACCTCCTCCGCCTCCGCAGCAGACACTATTTTTCCTGTTTCTGGCAAGTTCCTTGAGGTCGGCGCCGGGTATCGAGCTGATAAGATCGCGCGGGGCGTCATAAATGTCATTGTGGCGACCAAGGTAGCAGGGGTCATGCATCGCTACTTCACCAGCCACCTTGCCCGACAGTTTGACTTTACCATCTGCAACAGCTTTAGCAAGGATCTCAGTGTAGTGATACACCTCGAACTCACCGCCGAATTCTGGATATTCGTTCTTGAACGTATACAGACAATGAGGAGAAGTGACTATGATCTTCTTCACACCCTTGCCGTTGTAGAGATTGATATTCGATTCCGCCAGTTTTGAAAACAGCGCTTCGTCTCCAATTTTGCGGATTGACTCACCGCAACAGCTTTCTTCCGCGCCAATGACACCAAAACTTATGCCAGCCGCTTTCAGCGAATTTGCGACAGCTTTGGCAATCTTTCGGCTTCTTATGTCGTAGCATGACGTGCAGCATACGAAGAGAAGGTACTCTGTATCAGCCGAGAACGCTGGAACATCAAGTCCTTCCATCCACTCTGTCCGTTTTTCACGAGGTCCAGACCATGGATTGCCCTGAGAATGGAGACTTCCAGCGATGGGCTTCAGACTCGGTGGAATGGTCCCTACCTCTGCAAGCATCGCTCTCATTCCACGTATGTTTCCAATTATATCCACACCACGAGGACACCTGTCGACACAGGCTCGGCATGTTGTGCATGCAAACAGACAGTTCTCGGACTCGAAGCCTTCAAGCCCCAACTGCCCCATTCTTTGAACAAGTCTGACATTAAACTCCTCGGACGCCTCTCCAGGAACCAGCCTCCACGGGCAGGTCCCTGTGCAGAGTCCGCACTGCATGCACCAGTAAAGAGTTTCGGCGCCAGACATCACTATAGCGTCACTTACTTCCAAGAAAGGTATCTTTGTTTCCATATTCATTCCTTTGATTAGAAGCCCTTGTACGGGTTAGGACCGAGCTCTTCAAGTCTTTTGGTGAACTCATCCAGGATGCCTGGTATGCGATGGTACTGATCGATAGATATCTGCTCAAATCTGATTCGGTCAGATTCCAATACAAGTCGGTCCAGTGTTTCCTTGATTTTTGTCATACGGGTGTTGGCCAGTTCGCTGCCCTGAATGAAGTGGCACTGATAGTCATCACCGTACTGACATCCAAACAGTATGATTCCGTCAATTCCTTTGGAGAGGGAGTCAGCTATCCAGACGAGGTTCAACGAACCCAGACAGCGCAAGGGAATGAACCTGAACCATGGCGGATAATTGAGTTTGTTGATTCCGACCATGTCCAGAGACGGAAAAGCGTCATTTTCGCAGATGAATCCGATTACACGAGGCTTTTCGTCATACTCGTCAGGCACGTTCACCGACTTGATCATTGATCCTATCATGTCAACAGAGTAGTTGTTGAAAGAGATGATTCTCTCCGGACACGACCCCATACAGATACCACACCTTCGGCAGCGAGTCGGATGCGGCAAGGGAGTTCCTTTTACATCCTCGTTGTACATACCGAATGGGCATTCTTCAGTACATCGCTTACACTGAGTGCAGCGCTGAAGAAACAGTTCGGGATAAGACAGGTCTCCAGCGCGCGGATGAACGGCTTTACCCTGAGACGCCATTTCGACACATTGAATCGCCTTTAGCGCAGCTCCTGTTCCATCGTTAGCTGAACGCGCAGCAGGCATTGGCTGACGCACACATCCAGCCGCGTAAATGCCTGTTCTTCTGGTTTCGTACGGGAAACAGATAAAATGTGAATCCGGGAATCCGTATTTGAGTTCAGGCATAGCCGGACCCTGGCGATATTCAAGATTAAGAATTGGATCGTCTATGGTGGCAGGCTGCATGCCGGTTGCCAGGACAACGAGATCCGCCTCTATCTGTATGGGCTCTCCCAAAAGCTCGTCCATGGTCTCGATAGTCAGCTTGCGTTCGGATCCTTCTGAAATCTGGATCTTGGATGTATCTGTTTTTACAAAGACTACTCCGTCCTTCTGGACCTTCTTGTAAAACTCTTCAGCCTGCTCGGGGGTTCTCATGTCTTTATAGAACACGATCGCCTTGTTTTCCTCGTTGGCTTCTTTCACATAAACGGCCTGCTTTAGTGATACCCGGCAGCAGACTGCGCTACAATACGGAAGGTGATCCTGATCACGTGATCCGGCGCACTGTATGAAGGCCACAACTGACGCTGGGGACCCATCAGACGGGGAAACTATATTACCGGACTTGGCCATTTCCTCCATCTGCACATTTGTGATCACATCGGGGAATTTCCCAAAGCCAAGATGTTCCAGCCTGGACGCGTCATAAGGCTTCCAGCCTGCAGCCAGCACTACCGATCCAACTCGGCTGGCGCCGCCTCCGTTACTAAAAGTGACGTCAAACATCCCCGGCGCGCCGGCTATCTTCTCAATAGTTACGCCTGTTTTGACCGTAATGTTGGGGTTAGAGGTCACTTGATCTATAGTGTCCTGAACATTTATCTCAGATAGGTCATGATAAGGGGCCTTCGTCGGTGTGTTCTTGTGCCAGTTGACCATCTGACCACCTAGAACGGCTTCTTTCTCGGCCAGAATTACCTTGTAATCGGCCTTGGCAGCCTCTAGCGCCGCCTGAAGACCTGTTACGCCACCGCCTATGACCAGTATGTTCTTGTCAATTTCTTCCATATAAGGCTTGGGAAGTGTTGTTTTCTGAACCCTGGTAATGGCCATTCTCATGTAGTCATCGGCCATCATCTGGGTGTCTTCTTCACCGGCAGGCTGACACCACGCCACGTGCTCACGTATGTTAAGACGTTCAGAAATGACACTCATTGGATCGAAACAGAATTCAGCTGTCTTTACACGTCCGGAACAGGCAGCAATGACTGCGCAATTAACGGCTCCCGAACTGATGTCTGCGTTGATGGTTTCAAGACCGGAGGCGCTACACAGCATTTCACTGTGCTCAACCTTGGCCACTTTAAAATCCTCAGCTACGGAACCAAGAGCCTGGCAATCAATCGCCTCACCTATTCCGCAACCCGAACAAATATATACTCCAATTTTTTGATCCATTAACACTACCTCCCCATGGCCGTCGAGATCGCTTTCAAGGCGGCCGCAGTCGAATCCTGAAGTGACGCCGCCACTTCCATCGGAGCCTTGACGCATCCTGCCGGGATAAGTCCCGAGGAACCCGAACCTGTTACAAAACCGAAATCATCGTATTCCATTTCCAACGAAGGTTTGCATGAAGCGGTTCCGGGCTTCATGCCTACGGCCAATACGACCAGATCAACAAGCTGCTTCACTTTTTCACCGCGACCGATGTCCTCGCCCTCTACCAACATCTGCCCAGATTCCTTGTCAAGAGACACGCGGGCTATCTTACTCTTGGTGAGAATCACATTTTCATCAGCCTGAACTTTGGTGTAAAAGTCCTCATACTTGCCCATGGCCCTAATATCTATATAGAAAATATATACCTTGCTATCAGGATTCTTTTCTCTTAGGTAGGTTGCGTGCTTCAGCGACGCCAAACAGCAAATGCCTGAGCAATAAGCGAGGTGATTTTCGTCCCTGGAGCCTGCGCACTGAACAAGCGCTATACTCTGAACCGGCTTTCCGTCCGATGGTCTGTTGATCTTGCCCTGCGTGGGACCGTTGTGCGCCGATAAACGCTCAAACATAACACTTGTCAGTACATCAGGATACTTGCCGAAGCCGAGGTAATCGATCTTTTCGGCTTCATACGGATCCCAGCCGGTCGCCCAGACTACGGATCCAAAACTGAGCTTCAGCGTGGCTGGCTGCATATTGAGATCAATAGCGTTGTATTTACAGGCGTCGGCACATTTCTTGCCATCTTCAGTTCCAATCAACTGAGGATCCACGACGTATTTGAAAGGAAAAGCCATGGCATGAGGCAGGTAAGCGGCAGGTATGGTATCCATGCCGTAGTTGATGGGATTGGGAATCCTGGTTTCGCAGACTTCCGAGCATTTGCCGCAACAGGTGCAATTGTCATTGACGTATCTCGGGTGCAGCTTTATCTCGGCCTCGTAATTTCCTGCGGAGCCCGACAGAGACTCAAGTTCTGCCAGTGTGTAAAAAGAAATTTTGGGGTTTTGTTTGATGCGCCTGAAATTTATCTCTAAACCGCAGGTCGGTGGACATAGCTTGGGGAAGTATTGATTGAGTTGGGTTACTCTTCCTCCCAGATATGGGTTGCGCTCGATCAGTGTAACCTCGGCTCCCGCTTCTGCCGCTTCAATAGCGGCTGTTATTCCACTTATTCCTCCCCCGACTACCAGTATCTTTCGGTTTTCATCGCCCATTTATTACCTCCACTAAGGCTTGAGGGGTTTCTATAACTTAATCGACATGCGACCCATCAGACTGGGGCGTATGCCTCTTTGCCAAGCAAATTTTAATCCGGTTGAATCTATGCAAAATCTCACCGAGGCGCCACTTTTTTATTTCAAATAGGCTAAACTCTCCGGCGCGCCCCCTGATTTCTTTCGAAAGGTTTCGTTGTGAGTTTCTGCTATTTTCAAAAAATTTCGAATGAGTATGCCGCCATCTGGCCGATTTGACAGGAAATGTTCTGGATGACCCTGAATTCCGTAGACAGGCCTGTTGGGATGTCGGATGATCTGATTGGGACTAAGCTTGTCTGACGCAAGAAGAATGAATCCCGGAGGAAGAGTCTTTACCTCATCGTAATGACTCTCCACCATGTTGACCTTCTCTTCCAGTCCGACAAATATCGGGTCAGGATTGGTTTGTGTCAATTTTATCACTCCGCCCTGACGTTCCCTGTTGTATGGCATGCAATCGAGAGCCCCCGCCCTGATTGGACCGACCCGGCCTCCGTAGGCCAGAGCAAGCGCCTGGTGCCCGCCACAGATCCCCAGAATCGGTATGTTCAGATCTTCAGCTATAACTGGAATCATCCAGAGGAAGTTCTGAAGGGCTATGCCTGTCCTGCCGGTGTACCGGCACCATGGCGTTCCCTGCGGACTCAAAACTATGAAAGCTGGCGAAAGTTCTTCCAGCAGATCAAGGGTAACATCCTTGAAATGCATGGAGACGCACCCTTTTGTCCCTGTAATGTTCTCTATTACCGACTGAACATTCCTCGCCCCTCGAGAATGGCCGTTTGGGTTGAGGCTTATCATCAACCAGTTTTGAGCTGACGAACTTTTTGAGAAAGCGCCATCGTTAGCCTGAGACACACTGTCTAGACCGAACATCAAACAGACCAGACCAAAGAGTAGGACTACTCCCCGCCAGCGACCTAATCGCGTAAGTGAATCCATTTATTAATCCATAACCATGGAGTGAGACGATTCACTATACACCAGAAAGTCCCCGGTGGGCAACACGCATGTTGTCTGGCAAATAAATTGAGGCCTTGGAAAAAAAAGCGACTACATTATCTTCAATGCGCGTTCTTTTTCACTGTAGACGCAGCCGCAATATTTCTGACGGTAGAGATTCAGCTTTCGATAGCGCTTTACTCCCTCATTCCATCCCGAGCGCCAGTCGTTGTAAATGAATGGAATCTGATATTTTTCCGAGATGGCTTCGCAGGTCGACTTCAAGAGATCGTGCTTCTGGAACCGGCTGAAGAGCAGGGTTGTAGAGAAGGCCTCATAACCTTTTGATTCCGCCATACGCCCGATGAGGTCCATCCTGAAATTGAAACAGATCCTGCATTTCTGGGACTCCCTGAACGCTACCTCGCGGAACCAGTCCTCCATGTCTTTGCCGGATTCATCTTCAACCACTTTTATTCCATTTTGGGATGTGTACGTATCAAAGGCATCCTGACGCCGAAGCCGCTCAGTGAAGGGATGGATATTCGGGTTGAAAAAAATTGCAGTCACATCATGCCCTTGTGAAGTCAGATCATCATATGGGATTACAAGACATGGTGCGCAGCAGGCGTGTAAAAGAATTTTCATGAAATCTGTTGTCTCCTTTAAGTGTCCATGATAGAAAAATTGACTATTACAAGGCGTTACAAGCCTGGAAAAACGTGGGACCAGAAACATAACAATGAAGCGTTTACTAATGACAACTGTGCTGATGTTCTTGTCAGTGACGTCAACATGCTTTGCCGTTGACCGGACAGCGCTGATCAACGCTTTTGGCGAAACGGCCACCGCCTATTTAAATGATTCTTTCTTACTACTGGGAACCACGGCGGACGGCTTTGTATCAGATGTCGTTCCCAAAGACACTGCCCTGGAGATCAGCAGGAACGTTCAACGCAGAATAAGAATCATCAGGGCAAAAATCAAGATAGTCGATTCGCCTCAGTTGACATTTATCGACAAGAAACTTTTGAGCCTGCTTGACAACTCTTTCTTGTGCATGGATCATCAGGCGTGGGCGCTAATTCGCTACGTCCAGGATAGGGTCCCTGAGAATGCCAAAAGATTTGAATCTCACAGGGCCGAGTGTCTGGAGCGCATACGGAAATTAGCTGATTTTTATTCAGAATTTCCAGCTCCACCAGAGCTACCGGCTCCCCTGAGCACACGTTGATCCCCCACCCTTAATGTTACTCGCTCCTTATCGAAATACTCAAGAAGAGGTATGTTGTATTTTCGTGATGAGCCCGTGAGTTCCTGAAATTTCGATGGAGTAACGCCTCCGGCAGATCGCAGTCGCTCGATCAGTTTCTCCTTGATGCTGTTCAAGAGATCAGCCTCAAAATAGATGTCCTGATTGATTTTTACTATCTGCTTGTTCTTCTCAAGTATGGACAGCAGGTTTCGGGCCTGTTTAGCGTCACACTTCGTGACTTCGAGCAATTCCTTGACCAGAGGCGGCATGACCCCACCGTCAGAAATCAGCTTGTAAAAACGATCAATAAGCTCTTCCTGATTGTCATGGAGTTTGACCTGGTGGGAGGCGTGTCTCACGGTATCACCAAGATCCACGAGTTCTTTCTGACTACAAAGACTCTCAAGAGCAGCCTTAAAAAGTTTATCACTGCCAGGAGTCGTTGACCTTAACTCCTGTTTGGATACGCCTTCCTTGAGCGGCTGTTCCCTGTGAAAAGTAACAACCTTTTTAGTAATCCTGGACTTTATGAGTTCAAAGAAGTCCTGATGAATCAGACGCTTATCAGCCTGATCAAACTGTATCAGGGTTTTAAGATTACGCACATTGTCCAGAATCCTGTCCAGCCGGGACGCCGATAGACCTGACATCCCGAGGAGCTCACCTCTGGTAACCCCCTTGAGTCCTGAACTCCTAACCAGGGCCAACAAAATTGCAGTGTCATCCTCACGATTTGTTTCAACAAAGGTTTTTGAAGACCGCGCTTTAAGTTTTGCTCCTCGAGGATTGACCACCGTGCCTCCACCAAGAGTCACTGCGGGGGAAAGCGCTCGAATCACGAATTTGTCTCCTGCCGATGGAACTAAAGGGGCCGAAGTCCTCAGCTGGGCCACAGACTGTTCCCCTCCTTCCAGAGCATCCTTGTCAGGAAGCACAACCAGAGCTTCGACATCAGCCGTATAGTGGTGAAGCCTGACTTTCTTCCTGTCTGTAAGTGAAACTGAAGACCGTGGAATGGCAGTTAGTTTAACGTCCAGTATATACGAAGGCTTGAAGGCGCCGGGATGGGTAAGCACGTCGCCGCGGGACAGTTGGTCATGTTCAACACCTCTGAGGTTCACAGCGACACGTTCCCCTGGAAAAGCCTGTTGTTCAAAGGTGTTATGAGATTCCAGAGACCTGACTGAGGTCTTTATCCCTTTAGGGAGTATTTCAATCTCATCCCCGACTTTCAGCATTCCTGAGATCAGCGTTCCGGTAACAATGGTGCCGTGACCTTTCAAACTGAAGATTCTGTCGATTGGAAGGCGTAAGAGCCCGTGAACAGGCCTGGGAACCGCTTTTTGGGCCAAGTCGAGCAATATGTCTTTCAACTCCGGGATACCTTGACCAGTTTTAGAGGAAACCCTGATCATGGGAGCGTTTTCAAGAAAGGAGCCTTTGACAAGATCCCGCACATCCTCTTCTGCCAACATGGCCAGTTCATCATCAACCAGATCTGCCTTGGTTAAAACCACTATTCCCTGTTTCAGGTCAAGCAGGGAAAGGATATCAAGATGCTCTACCGTTTGTGGCATGACTCCTTCATCCAGAGCCACAACCAGAGCCGCTATGTCAATTCCGCCGGATCCGGCGACCATCTGCCGGACAAATTTTTCGTGTCCTGGCACATCTACTATGCCCATACGGATCTCAGGGCTGAGATCGAGGAAGGCGAATCCAAGTTCTATGCTTATTCCGCGCTGCTTTTCTTCTTTGAGTCGGTCCGGATCGGTTCCCGTAAGAGCTCTTACAAGCTGACTTTTGCCGTGATCAATATGACCCGCTGTTCCAAATATGACTCTCTTCATTTATCAACTTTCCTCAAGGTCTTAGACAGGAAAACCCATCCACAAAAAACGAGGTCCCGTCTATAACTACGGTTCCACTCCCCTGAAACTTCGACAAAAGCATACCGGCGGGACTTTATCAGCCAGTCTCCACTCATCATTGACCATTTGGCGCCAATTCCAGGTACTTGTGCCTTTTAAGGCTATCACTCCCCAAATTTGTCGATTTCAGAGCCAACTGGTTCAACAGCAGACTTGCCGGATCCCCTCCTGGGCGCCTTTACGGGCTGAGGCTGGTCTTCCTTTTTAGGTGGAGCCGCCTCAAACTCGCAAATTATATCTTCACGTCTGACTTCAATTTGCGTTTCTTCATCAATTTTAACCAGGAGAGTTTCTTCCAGTGGGTTGTGTTTGATTACGAGTCCGTCGCCAGCCTGGGTCTTCACCATTCTACCGACTTTTGGCAGTCCCTTGCTGAATTCCTCATAGGTATCATGTTCGTATCCAAGACAACACATTAGTCGACCGCAGACACCAGATATTTTGGTCGGATTCAGAGACAGATTCTGGTTCTTGGCCATCTTTACTGAGACAGGTCGAAAATCGGTCAGGAAACGCGAACAGCACAATTCCTGTCCACACCCGGCCAATCCACCTGTCATCTTGGCCTCGTGCCTGACACCGATTTGTCTCATCTCTATGCGAACCGGAAATCGCGCCACAAGTTGCTTTACGAGCTCTCTGAAATCAACTCGTCCCTCGGCGGTAAAATAGAACACATACTTGGAACCGTCAAAAAAGCATTCTACCCCAACCAGTTTCATTGGGAGGCCAAGTTCTTCGATTCTGTCCAGACAATACATGCGAGCTTCCGCCTCCCGCTCACGACACCTATCTTTCTGGTACAGATCGACCTTTCCACCTTTGCGTATGATCTTGCGAAGACCCTCTAACTGGCTGACATGAATCTGTTTGTCAAATGGTGGTAGGGCAACCTGACCTAGACCCAGCCCCTTCTCGGTTTTTACAACCACCCAGTCGCCATAAGTCAGCTCCATAGCGCCGGATTCAAAGTGGTAGATCTTGCTGGCATAACCAAATCGTATTCCACATATTTTCAGGTTTATTCTCTCGGCAGCGTCAGAGCCGTCCGGCGCGTCGTCACGAGGTTCCTCTACAGCCCCCTCACTACTTTCCGGAGACGGAGCACGACGTCCCCTGCTGTAAGACCTACTCTTTACAGGGACCTCATCGTCCGCGGTCTGTTCAGATCCGGATTCCGGAAACTGAACAGCTTCCCCAGACTGAACAGATGTGACTTCCGGCGTTTCTAACACAAGCAGAACCGGTTCCCCGGCGGGCTCCTCAGCGGAGACAGGCTCCATCTTTTCCGAGACAGCCGGACTCGCGGAATCAGCCTCATCCTGTTGGTTCTTCTCCCGAGCTTTCTGGGATGGCCCCCACGAACGGGGTAAATACGCTATCTCCGATTTGTTTTGATCGATGGGCATATTAACTTTCTAACTCCGGATTGAAGGTCAAGTCAATTCAGGCTCGTTCAAGTATGCTCTCTATTTTCAGAAATGTCACATCCAGTAAAAGAGTTTTACCTAGATTTATGTCGAGATCAAGTCGCTCGGCAGCTTTAAGGACCTCTCCGTAGGCTGCAATCAAGTCTCTAGTGATGTTTTTGGCTGCGCACTCCCGGATCAATTCAGAATAATCCGAATTTATGAGGGTTCCCCCGGTTTCGAGCCGGGTGACCAGGATATCACGGAGGACGCTACCGATTATTTCCAGGACATCCATCGTTCTTATCTTATCGCTTCCAGCTTCAGATGAAAGATCAAACATTCCCAGATAAACGCGTGATCCCTTTTTGAAAAGTCTGTCAATCGTTCTTGCCCGGAATTCCACATTTTTAGGAGAAGCTTTCAAAATTGCTCGTTCTATACTTCCGGAGGCCATAGCTATGGCTGCTCGCGCATCCTCGGTAGAGATTCCCTGACATTCAGACAGCAGAATTTTTAAATGATCGTCGTTGAGTGGCCCGAATGTGATTTTTCTCAGGCGTGATCGCACAGTGGGCAGCATAGATGAGGCCCGGGACGTTACCAGAATGATTATTCTGTTCGGAGGCGGTTCTTCAAGGGTCTTGAGCAGGGCATTCTGCGCCGCCCGATTCATGAGATGAGCGTCATCCACTATGACCAGTCTGTAAGTGGCTTCCACCGGCGGATATTTCAAAAAAGAAATGATGTTTCGAACAGCGTCGATACGAATGGAATTTCTTTGCGGGGTCTCCACATGAACATCCGGATGGCTGCTTGATAGTATCCTTCGGCATGTGTTACAGCCAGCATTATGGTCGTGGTGAAAAAAATCCCGGCAATTTATCATGCATGCGAAATCAAGAGCCGCCTTTTTTTTACCTACCCCAGACGTTCCAGAGAACAAATATGCGTGAGCGGGCCGATTTTCATCAACATAGCGTTTTAGTAACCGGAGATTTTTATCGTGTCCCAGCAACGCAGACATTTTATTTTCGATATTAAGGAGTTACATGACTGAATAGGAATCCAGGATCGGGGGAGATGTTGACCCCTCGATCCTGGTTGACACACCTAGCGAAGTTCTCGGTAATTAATGACAGACATCCTGGCATTCACAATTTATTTTCACTGTTCGCTCTTAACGTTAGAAAGGATTCTAATTCCGTTTAACAGGAAGATACTTGTCTATGAAAAGGATTAGTGGCGACGCCACAAAAACTGTCGAATAAGTCCCGAAAAGAATACCTATCGTAAGAGCCCATGCAAAATCCTGCAGCACATGGGTTCCAAAAACCAATAGCGCTATTACCACCAGCAAAGTGAATCCTGATGTCAATATGGTTCGGGAGAGGGTCTGGTTTATGGATTCGTTGAGTATCTCGATAAGTGGCCGCTTTCTCATCACTTTGATATTTTCACGGATCCTGTCGCAAACCACGATGGTGTCATTGATGTCGTAACCCACTACGGTAAGCATTGCAGCAAGTATGGTCAGGTTAAACTCCTTACCTGTCCAGACGAAAAACCCGTAAATGATGATGAGATCGTGAATAAGACAAAATATGGCTCCCAAACCCATGCTGAGAGTAAATCGGAATGACATGTAAACCAGGAGCATGCCCAAGGCAATGACAGTGGCCCATATCGCGGATTCCTGAAGATCTTTCCCAACCTTGGGTCCCACCATTTCAAGGCCGCGAATTTCGACCTGGCCTTTTCCAAATTTTTCTTCCAGTAGTTCCAGAAGTTTTTTCGAGAAGACTTCAGCGCCCTCTTCCGGAGCTTCCATCCTCAAAACGTAATCTTCTCCAGCCAGGGAAAACTTCTGGACAGTCAGGTTGGGACTAACGCTCACCAGAGCCTGCCGAATCTGTTCAGTATCCACCGGCTTCTTGAACTGAACCTGAACCATGAGGCCGCCGGTAAAATCTATCCCTAACTGAACTGCCCCCTTTATGGGAAATGACAAAAACGATAGCAGGATCATAACAGCCGTAAACATGTAGGCGTAACGCCGTTTACCCATGAAATCGATCTTGGTGTTAGGCGGAATAAGTTGCACTTTATCTATCCTTGTCTAGAGGTCTGATTATAGTTCTGCAGTCTGTGTCCCTAGTTGTCATTCTGGTCAGATCTGCGGAAGTTCAGTTTCCCTACTTTTCTGAGATGGCGGTCATCCCGTAAAAACAAAGAGATGGCGCCATTGATCTCAAATTAAACGCTCAAGGTCTTGATCTTCTTGACAACCAGGAAGTAATCGAAAATGGCCCTGGTCACAAAAAGAGCAGTAAACATTGACACTATCAAACCAATACAGAGGGTAACAGCGAACCCTTTTATCGGGCCTGTCCCAAACTGAATGAGTGGCAATGCGGACAATATTGTCGTGAGGTTTGAGTCAAATATTGTCGAGAAAGCCTTTGCGTATCCGTTTTCAAGAGCGGCCCTCGGTGATTTGCCCATCCTTAACTCTTCTCTAATGCGTTCAAATATGAGGATGTTGGCGTCGATAGCCATACCAATGGTTAGAGCTACACCGGCCAAACCGGGAAGAGTAAGCGTTGCCCTGAGCCCCGGAGAAACCATGACTGCAAAGATCAGCAGCAGGTTTAAGGCAAGGGCTATGTTGGCCACCACCCCTGACCACTTGTAATAAACGGCCATGCCTATAACAACCAGAAGCATTCCCAGTATGATGGCGTTTCTTCCCGAGCTGATAGAGTCCTCTCCCAATGACGGCCCTATCATCCTGTTTTCGAGAATCTTGACGGGAGCTGGCAGTGAACCGGCTCTTAGCACAAGCGCCAGGTCATGGGCTTCCTCTGGGCTGAAGAGGCCTTCGATGACAGCCGACCCACCGGAAATTCGGTCCTTTATCACAGGGGCGGAATAAACCCTGTTATCCAGAACTATCGCAAGCCGTTCCCTTATGTGCTCTCCAGTAATCCTCTCGAACTGCGTGGCCCCTACCCTGTTAAACTCCATCCCGATTATCATGCGGCCCGTGTTGTCGGGCGTGACCCTCGCATCGGTCAGTACATCGCCGGTCATCAGGATCTGTTTCTTGATGAGGTATGGCGTTCTGGTAACAGCTCCTGAACTCGGGTTTCTGTCAACTTTGTACAGAACCTCGCTACCCTGAGGCACATCACCCTTTAAAGCGGCCTGGAGATCACCCTTCTCATCGACAAGTTTAAATTCGAGACGGGCTGTTCTCTTTATAATGTCTATGGCCCTATTGACATCTTCTTTCAGACCGGGAAGCTGAACCACAATCCTGTCAGTTCCCTGGATAACTACATCAGGCTCTGCAACACCGAATGCGTCCACCCTGTTCCTGATAGTATCCACAGACTGTCTGACCGCCTTTTGTTTTATGGATTCGACGGTCTTGGGGTCCATAGTCAAGCGGACTTCAAACCCCTTTTCTGTCGGTTCACCTGATACCTTTTTGAAATTGGTAAGCTTATCCAATATCTTCTGGTCAAATATCGACGCCTGCTCTGCGTCCTTGAAATAGATTGCCAGAGAGGTATCGCTCGTTCTTGTTACGTCGCTGTATCTGATTCGCTCTTCTTTCATCAGGCTAGCCGCTTCAAGCACTGTCTGGTCAACGACAGCTTCCACTGCTTTCTCCGCCTGAACCTCGAGAACGAGATATAGACCGCCCTTGAGATCAAGCCCCAGTCTGATGGGACTATCCGGCAGGTATTTGGACCAGAAAGAAGGAACGGGGCCAATGGACGGCCATACTAAAAATACGCCAGTCAGCAAGACCGCTATGATTATAGCGAAGCGCCACTGAAGGTTTTGAATCATTCTACTGGGCTCCTCAGGATTTTGGCTCAACTGGAGCTGGTGAGGTTGCTACAGCGGCGATGTTTCCTCGCACCACTCGCACCTTTACATCCTTGGCGATCTCAAGAAACAGTATCTGATCTTCGATAGCTGCTATCTTGCCGTAAATTCCTCCCTGGGTTATTACGGTATCACCCTTTTTGAGATTATCCAGCATCAGTTTATGCTCTTTGGCCTTCTTCTGCTGAGGACGAATCAATAGCAGGTAAAAGACGCCAAAGATTAGAATCATCGGCAAAAGTTGCAAGAGTGTATTAACATCTCCACCGCCCTGACCGCCAGGTTGTGCCATGGCGTAGGCTACATCAATCATCTGATTCCTCCATTCGGGCTAAAAAATTGTTCCTGAAAAATGTGAATTGACCGTTCTTTATCGCCAACCGAATTCCAGTCATCATTTCATGGTAGAAAGTAAGGTTGTGAATGGTAGCCAAACGTAGGCCCAGGATCTCTCGTTCTGAAAAGAGATGCCTGAGGTAGGCCCTTGAATAGTCCCTACATAATGAGCAACGGCATTCGAGGTCAATTGGCGATGAGTCGTTCTTATATTTGGAGTTCCTTATATTTACAGACCCAGTTCTTGTAAACAGCGTTCCATTCCTGGCGTTCCTGGTAGGCAAGACACAGTCGAACATGTCAATTCCCCGGGCCACTGCGTCAAGAATATCTTGCGGTTTCCCTACCCCCATGAGGTAGCGAGGAGAATGTTCAGGCAGTAAAGGCGTTGTTACTGATATCATCTCTGCCATGAGTTCCTGAGGCTCTCCTACACTCAGTCCGCCCACAGCATAGCCATCAAATCCGAGATCTGTGAGGCTTTCGGCGCTGGCCCTCCTCAAATTTTCATACATCGATCCTTGTACTATGCCAAATAACGCAGGGTCAACCTTTTTTTTAGCCAATATACATCGTTTTGCCCATAATGTCGTTCGTTCACAGGCCTCAGAAGCCTCAGCCTCAGTCACAGGATAACCTCTCACGTCGTCAAAACACATTATGATGTCCGAACCTAACGATTCTTGAACCTTTATGCTGAGTTCAGGGGTGAAAAGGTGTTCACTTCCATCTATGTGGGATTGAAACACAGATCCTTCATCGGTAATTTTTCGGAGCCTGGCCAGACTGAAGACCTGAAAACCTCCACTGTCAGTCAGGATAGAGCCATTCCAGTTCATGAATTTGTGCAGGCCTCCGAAAGATTCCATGAACTCGTGTCCTGGCCTTAAATACAGATGATAAGCATTTGAAAGAATAAGGTTGTATCCGATGTCAGTAATGTCCTGAGAACTGATGGTCTTGACCGCAGCCCGCGTTCCTACTGGCATGAACGCTGGAGTTTCCGTAATTCCATGAGAAGTGGCAAGCCTACCCAATCTGGCAGCGCTCGTTTCATCTTTTTTAATCAAACAGAATTTAAACGCCATTTTATCCAGTCTAAAAGAGGTAATAATCTTCAAAAAACATGAGAGGATCATTAAGCGCCCCTCAATCAGATACGGGCCTCAACAATCCTCTCGATCTTATAACCTTTTTTTATCTATTCAAAAAGACGGAAGCTGGGATTTATTTACGCTTTTTTAAATATTCCTGTGATTCCTACCTGTTGGCCTTCTTGATACCCAAGGCGTCAGTGGCCAGGATCATTTTCATGATGTTGGTCGCGCCTTCCAGAATCTTGTAAACCTTACCATCCCTCAGAATTCTCGCTATTGGGTATTCGTTGGAGTATCCGTATGCGCTCAGGACTTCCAGGGCCAGGTTTGGGACCTCATCAGCGGCTTTACATGCATAATATTTGGCCAGAACTGTTTCCCTGTTGTTGTTAACCAGACCGCGATCCTTTTGGATAGCGCATCTCCACACCAGAGCACGGGCTGCTTCCGTTTCGGCTACCATTCTGGCTATTACTTCCTGAACCATCTGATACTGACCGATCGGCTTGCCAAACTGGTTTCTCTCAGTTGCATACTTGATAGCTTCGTCCAATGCGGCCTGGCAGGTCCCCACCGCTCCAGCGGCTGCTGAAAGCCGGGTGCTGATGAGCTCTTTCATCAGATATCCAAAACCCGCGTTTTCCTCGCCCAACATGTACGAGGCAGGCACCCTGACGTCTTCCATAATGACTTCACCGGTAGGACAGGCCCAGATCCCGAGTTTTTCCTTTATGGCCTTCGTGGAAACTCCCGGCTTATCCATATCCATTACGAATACGCTCATGCCCTTGTGTTTGGCCTTTTTGTCAGTCATGGCAAAGACTACGCACATGTCGGCCACCGGTGACCATGTTATCCACATCTTTTGGCCATTGAGCACGTATTCGTTTCCATCCCTGACAGCGGTTGTGGTCATCGAGGCTGTGTCGGAGCCTGCGTCCGGCTCTGTAATACCAAAACAACCCAGAATATCAGCCGACACCAAAGCCGGGATATATTTCTTCTTGAGCTCTTCGCTTCCCCATTTGAGGATGGACATCGCCGTCCCCATGGTCTGCATGTTGAAAGCGACTCGGAGTGATCCAGAAGCTCTTCCGATCTCTTCTGTTACTATTGCGTGAGCCAGGTAACCCATGTTGTTGCCGCCATATTCCTCTGGAATGGGGCAACCAAACAGCCCTAACTCGCCCATCTGTTTTACCAGTTCACGCTGAAAACGATGCTCGTTCTCATCCTTTTCAACCACAGGCGCTATTTCCTTGGCTGCAAATTTGCGAACCATGTCCCGGAGCATTATGAGCTCCTCATTTAGTTCCACATCATACTCATCACTCATCGCAAGGGCTCCTTTAATTTTAATATTTCCTGCCAGTTCGTGGAAGCGATAGCCCCATTGAGACGACTCGGCGCTTACCAGACTGTTTGTTCAAAATCAGATCCCAAAGCGCTTGTGCGCCTCTATTAAATTTTACTTGAATCTACCAAGAATATTAGGAGGTAGTCAAGTACATAACATAGAAGCGGTAACCGTTTTTAATTCAGCCGGCTGATCTTTAGCTCACTGCTCCATTAATTCATTTTCCCCATGAAAGTCTTCTCAAACAAATCAGGATCACGCACAATAAAAATCATAACCGAACAGAAAGTTTCAGGAAAGCGTTCTCAGATAATTCAGGGAGCGAAGCATGTCTTCGGGAAAACCTGAACGGAATAAAATTGTCTGACAGCGTTCAGAATCGGACAACCCCAGTTCAGCCGCGTGTAGCGCCTGTCTTTGGATTATTCCCAGAAGCCTGGCCAAATCGCGGTTCAGTCGAATCTGCTTCCTGGTGGGAACCCCATAAACCTTGTCTCCGACAACAGGAAGGTTGACTGAGGCCAAATGAGCTCTGATCTGATGGGTGCGTCCTGTTTTTGGCCTGACTTCAAGCAAAGAAAATCCCTTGAATCTTTCCAGGACCCTCCATTCGGATTGAGCCACCCTCCCCTTCAAAGGTTTTGTGGTCATTTTCTTTCGATCCTTTGAATCACGCCCGATCGGCGAATCCACAATTCCCCTCTCTTCCTTCGGATTCCCGCGGACCAGCGCTATGTAGACCCTGTGAATGGAGTGTTGTTTGAATTGCTCGGAAAGTATCCTGTGCGCAGCAGGATTCCTGGCGATCACCATTACACCGGAGGTGTCTTTGTCTAACCTGTGGACAATGCCCCACCGTCCGGATTCGCCAACTCCCACAATCTCTGGACGAACCCTTATCACTAAATCCATCAAGGTAGATTCATGATACCCTGCCCCGGGATGCGTGACTAACCCCGCAGGCTTGTCGACAACAAGCCAGTCAGGGTTTTCAAAAATGATGCTGATGTGAGGCTCAGGTCCTTCCGGATCTGTTGATGAAAACTCGGGTTCTTTTGAGAGCTCTACCCGGTCGCCTGGCTCCAGAAGTGTTGAAGGTCTGATGATCTGACCATTGACATTGACAAGCCCTGCCTTGATCAGTCTGTAAATCTGAGAGCGGGTCTGGCCGAACCCATCAAGCAAGGCCAGGACCTTGTCCGCCCTTCCACTATCACTATCCTCCGGAATGACGAAAACTTTTCTACGGTCCATTCCCTCTACTGCCCGCTAACTCCCTCCTCTGAGACATGGTTTGACTCAGCAAGCTGAAATTCGACCGTGAACTCTGAACCACCTTTTTCGGCGCAATCCTGAAGGGTTCTGCAGTGCTCACAGGTCTCAATATTCCCCGGGAGAACCATCGCCCCATCCTCCAGATAAGGGCATCTCTTGGAGATAAAATAGAGCCTGAACCCATAGAGTTCTGAAAACATTCGGATTCTGAGTAGATCAATACCTTTGCCACCGGCGTTGAACGAGTATGGACGACCGCTCGAATAAGCTTCAGTATCCTGAACTGGATAAAATCCCTGAAAAATGAATTCCTGATCCTTTTCAGGTATTCCTATGCCAGTGTCCTTAACCTTGAAAATATACCTGTTTCCCCTGATCTTGCCGGTGACATCGACCCTTCCACCGTCGGGCGTAGCCTCAATGGCATTTCTGATCAACCCCTCCTCTATCGCCTTGAGAACATGCTCGGGAATCAGGACATTTCCTTTATCCATGTCAAAATTGACTTCGACACGCCGATTTTCATAAATTGCCTTTTCTTTCACAAATGTCTCAATGTTCTTTCCAAATTCGTCCATCTGGATTAGATCCAGTTCATCATTCCGGGTGGGAAATGTCTTTTCCAACCATTTATGGATCATTTGTGCGGCGCGTTTGATCTCCGGAGTGAATTCGGTCTGGACTTCCATCAAATCCAGAGCGCTTTGCAAAAAGCCCGTGATGTATCTCTTTTCCCAGGAATATCCAGTCATCATTATACTCTCGACCTGGGATTCCAATCGATTCAGGCTCTGGACATGTCTGTTCATTCTTGCTATGGCGTTGTCGAAACCAGTGATGCCTTTCTCGACCAGCCTCTTTTCCATGGTAATGAGAGTTCCGCGCAGAATCGCCAGAGGGGTTCTCAGCTCATGCGACAGGTGATTCAATATCTTGGATTTTACCCGGTTCAGTTCTTCCAACTCACGGTAGGACGCCATCAGTTCTTCAAAGAAGGTGGCGTTCTCGACTGACAAAGCAATAACACCTGCCAGGGATGTCAGAATATGAACATCGTCTTCAGTAAAACGGCCCTCTTTTTTGTTGATGACAACAAGACACCCAATGGTTTTTTCACGAGTATGAAGGGGAACTATGATTTCATTTCTTATTACAAAGCCGGTAAGAGTTTCAAAAGGCTTGAAAAACTTTGGCCTGGAGTTGGGATCGTTGATCAGGGCCGGCTCACCGGTCTGATAAACTTCCCCGCTAATGCTGGTGTCAATCGGTATCCTCAGCGTTGATCCACGCGAGCTGAGCAGTCCTTTCTCGTCCTGAATCTCTCTCCAGTATAGATCATCTTTCGTCTCGTCGTACAGCAGCACACCTGCGGCCTCCGTCTCCAGCGCTGTGCGGAGTTCGTTGACCACCACCTCCAGCAAATGATCCAGATCCATGGTCGTAGCAATCGCCATGGTGGACCTGTAAATCATCTCAAGATCGTCCCTGGATTTCTTGAGCTTCTTGTAAACAGTCGCGTTTTCGACTGCTAGAGCAACACTTCCACCCATCGAACTCAGCAGCGCCTCGTCCTGTTCCGTAAAATCCCCTCCGATTTTGTTCATTGCCATCAACACGCCTATGGTCTTTTCACGCGTGTTCAGAGGAACCTGCAGAACCTTGCGTATCTCGAAACCACTCCGTTTGGTTATTTCGGGATAATACCTCTCATCCTTTGACGTGTCGTTGACTATGGCCGGCAAGTTGTTGCGGAAAACCCAGCCGGCAATACTACCTTCCATGGGAAATCTCAGGTCTTCCGTTTGGGGAGCCAGTATCTTACGAGCGTCACTAACTTGCCTCCAGTAAAGATCTCCTCGATTCTCGTCGTAGAGAAGAACGCCGGCGCCTTCTGTGAGAAGCGCTTTGTTAACCTCGTCTATAACGATCTTCAACAGCTCATCCAGATCGATAGTGGATGCTAAGGCCTCAGAAATATTACATAATATTGACAGATCGAATAACTCCTGATGTTCCTGATCAAGAGCGCTGTCTATCAATTGACCAGTAATACGTTCAAGCTCCTTAACCCTGTTTTCCAATTCTTCGTAAGAAGGTTTCCCCATCTAATCTCCCCTGTCAATTTCCCGAAACATTAAGCATCTAATTTCAGATTCTTTCTCAAATTGTCCAATTCAATAGCTGATCTGCATATATCCCTGAAGTTGTTCACACCCGTGAAGAACTCTCGCATCATCACCACCCATAAATAACGACCTTTTCTGGTCAAGGCAAGTTTGGGGCCATCTTTTGACAGAGCCCCATAAAACCTCAGAGCCAGAAGTTCAGCGGACAACAGGGATTCGAATTTTCCACCAAACTTTTTCCGGGCAACGTTCAAATCCAGTGAGGTCGAAAAAAGTCTCATCATCAGGTAATAACTGAGTTGATCCTTTATCCTGAATGCCTTTTTGGCCATCAACGGAAGCCTGCCAGCGCCTAAAATGTTCATGTAATCCATGAGAGAAAAAGTGTTGGCGAAACAGGCGCCATTCACGTATCCAAAAGACCCGCTACCTACGCCGACATATTCATCATGATCCACGACATACTCATCAATCATGCTTTTCCTGCGTGAAAAACACCAGGCCGTTCCACAGGAGTAATCCGGCTCCAGCGTGTCAGATATCTTATCATAGAATATCTTCTCCTGGTCGTAACTAATTTCACCAAACGTCCTGGCAAGCTCAAATTTGGTAGTATCGGAGACCATCAGGGGATAGAAGGTTACCTGATCAGCCTCGATATCTTTTATTGTCTGGAGATCATGTTCCAGCATCTCGGAAGTCTGAGTCGGAAAGTTGAATATCATGTCAACATTGAGGGTATCGAAATATCCCATCAGGCTTTTCAGTTTGTGCTTTATTTCCTCACCGGACCCATATTTGTGAAAGCGCTCCATCTTTTTGAGGAGCCCGTCATCAAAGCTTTGAACCCCCACGGAGAGGCGGTTGACTCCGGCCTGTCGAATGCTGCTTAGGACATTATCGACAAGATGATTAGGATTTGTTTCAAGCGATATTTCCCTGACGTTGAAATCTCTTTTAACCCTGACGAGCGTTTCTGACATTTCATCCGGCAGGACCGTAGGAGTGCCTCCTCCGACATAAACGGCGCTGAAATCGAAACCCCTCTCCCCATAAAGGTCTATTTCCCTCTGCAAGGCTTTGAAATAACTTTTTGCAAGGTTCAAATCCAGTTTGTATCTGTTAAAAGAGCAATAAGGGCATAGCTCCTCACAAAACGGAATATGTATGTACAGCAAATAACTGTGATTCTTCTCTGGAGTAGGCCCGGCAAAATCTTCGAACTCATCAAATTTCAGTAATTTTGCATTCTTGTATTTCAGGTACCTTGTAAATAGACGCTCTACTAACATTAGACTCATTTCCCAATTTCTATTGCGTCACCACCAATCTTCCGTAAGCAGGGATCCTGAACATCGGGTGACAGAAGAACCGTCCTTGAGATGAAGCCCGAAGGTTCATGATGATGACATTTGTTATTTATACATTCGGTTGCGTCTCGAGTCATTATCATTCATGGATTCGATCAATTAATCCGAGACTTTTTACAAAACGAAGAGCCGGAAATCAAAAACGTCGCATGAACGAGGGTGGATTCTTTTTTAACCACGGGCGTCGAGGCTTTTTATTTGGCATGACAACGAGAAGGAACATCCCAACGACAAAACCACCCATGTGAGCCCAGTAGGCTACCCCTCCTCCATCTGCTGATCCAAAATCAGCTGCCCCTGATATGAACTGAAACACGAACCACAGGATTAGAAAAAGAAACGCCGGTATTTCCAGGAAACGGACAATAACAAAGAAAATGAACAAGGTGTGAATTCTGGCCTGAGGAAAACTGAGCAGATATGCCCCCAACACCCCTGAAATGCATCCGCTGGCCCCAACCATGGGGACGGATGAAGTTGGATGAACCACAACTTGAATCAATGACGCGCCGATTCCGGAGAGTATATAAAACACCAGGAAGTTAAACCTGCCCAGCCGGTCTTCAACATTATCCCCGAAAATCCACAAAAACCACATGTTACCAATGAGGTGCATCCATCCAGCATGCATGAAGATTGAGGTAAACATGGGTATTACCGCATTGGACAGAATTCCCCCCGGCAATCGGTAGGAGAGCATCAAACGTGCCGGGGTCAACCCATATTCCGATACAAACTGATGTAAACCTGAGCCGAGAGACAGCTCATGGAACCAGACAAAGACGTTGGCTGTTATGATAGCCAATGTCATCGCCGGGAAGGCTCCCGAGGGAGCGCTGTCTCTCAATGGAAACATTTTTTATTCCTGGACTGAAAATCGGGCCATGCCGATGTGGCGCTTTTTAACCAATATTTTAATCAATATCAAATTTATCTGGTCCAGTATCGGACTGTGTCATGGAAAGAATTTTCAGTCTAATGTTTCTTCATTCTCACCGGCGCTAACGCCAGTATTGGCTGAATTATTTTTTCAAAGGCCTGCGCAGCCGGAGTCTCAGGATGTTCCAGCACAAAAGGTTTTCCATCATCAGAAGCTATAACCATTCTGGGGTCCATGGGAATCTTGCCCAAGAACCTGAATCCGGTTTCGGCTGCCAGTTTCTCGCCTCCACCACCCTTGAACAGCTCATGAGTAGCCCCACAGGATGAACATACAAAACCGCTCATGTTCTCAACTATTCCAAAGATTGGCATTTCAAGGCTTTTGCAGAATCTGATTGATTTCTTCACGTCCCTGATCGCTACAGTTTGCGGAGTGGTGACGATAATGGCCTGCGATCTGGGGGGGGCCATTTGACATATAGATAGAGGTTCATCCCCAGTTCCCGGAGGAGCGTCAACGATGAGGAAATCAAGATCACCCCAGTTAACCTCCGATATGAATTGGCGAATCATCCTGTGTTTCATCGGACCACGCCAGATTACCGCCTCTTCAGCCTGAGCCTGATCCTGAATCACAAATTCTATAGACATAACTTTAAGGTTATCATTAAAACTGACCGGTACGAGGCCTCGCTCAGACATGCCGGTAGCCTTGCGGCCCTCGAGTTTAAGCAAGGTCGGCACACTGGGACCATGAATATCTATGTCGAGCAATCCCACCACCTTGTCAGAAGCAGCCAACGCTGCAGCTATGTTCACCGCTACAGTGCTTTTGCCAACGCCACCTTTGCCCGAAAGGACCATCAGCGTATTCTCTATGCGTGTCAGGCTGTCGGCCAGCATCAGATCTTCGCGAAGTTCGTCGAGTTGCTCTCTGGTAAGAGCCGGTTTTTTTCTTGTATCATCCATATCGTTAATTCCCCTGTATTAGTGCAAGAATATCATTTGGCAGGGGTGGCATTGACCCTGAAAATCAGAAAGATCACCCCTTGACCCATAACAGCATGCTTTTTCTATAGACCAATTCCGATGCTCTCGAGAAGCTTTTTGGACTTGACCCGATGGACATCCAGCCCAACTTCCCTAGTAGACATCCCTAACGACAGACCTATCAACTGCGTCAAATAAAAAGTAGGTATTTTGGGAAGATCCCTGGTTTTTCGGGATAGCGCTATCTGCCCCATGTCGAACTGTTCAAAGCATGAAGGACAACCCACCGAAATAGCTTGAATATTCCTCTCACGGAAATGGATCAGTTTCTGCCGTGTTATGGCGTATCCCGCGTCCTGGTCCATGTTCGCTCCCAATGGTGAGCCACAACAAAGAAACTTGCGCGAATACTCCGTTGGCTCCATTCCGATCAGCGATAGAAGATGGTCCATTTTTACGGGGACATAGGACTCAGCGGGAGATAACTCCTCAGGATACATGACGTGCGGCGGTCTAAAATAATGACACCCGTAATGACATCCGACCCTTATGGGCATGTCAATCAGTTTCTCACGCAGAAGTCTCTCAACTATGACATCCTGATACAACACGTCCAGTATATGGGTAACATTGATTGTCCCCTTGAAGTTGTGGTTATGCTCTTCAAGTATCCTGTTAACCTTACGTCTCTTGGCGTCACTCTTTTTAAGTATCTGGTTAGCTTCCTTGAGGGTATTGACGCAGCCGGAGCACAGGGTTAAAAGATCAAGCCCTTTCTCTTCGGCCAGGCAGAGGTTCCTTGCAGCCAGAGCGAGCCAGGAATCGTAATGCACCAGTTTCATGCTCGTCGGTGGCGGACAGCAACCAAAAGGAAGGTCAATCAGCTCTATTCCCAGCCGCTTGCAAACCATGCGGGTGGCGGACTCAAACCCCGGATATTTTATAGGGATAGCGCATCCCAGGTAAAGGGCGTATTTCATGATAACCTTTTAAACATATATTAGAAGTCGACGACTTCGTTTAATCGGGTTTTCTGCAGGATTTGCCTGATCTCCTCGACTGGAGCGGGAGGCAATGGTTCCAATCCATGATGAGCCCGCATTTCATCGAGTTGATGCACAATCATCGATCTGCCGGTCTTGGCCAGTAATTCTATGGCAATACTTAACTTTCCAGGTATGTTGCCACGTCTGGCCGCTGAATTGCGCAAGGCCACCAAAAGGTCCGATATGGGAATTTTCTGGGGGCATCGATCCTCACAGACATGGCAGGTGCAGCACAACCAGATCTTTTCATCCTGGACAACCGCTTCATGCCCAAGATTCAGACATTTCAATATGGTCTCCCTGGGCCCGTATGCCGCCGGGGCCACCTCGAGAGCAGGGCAGGATCCGGTGCATCTGGCGCACTGATAGCACTCGTAAAGAGCCTCTCTGGGGAAAAAATTCCAGATCTTCATTGCTGTCATGAGTTCTCGACCTTTTTGCTTTTTCTTTTGAGCAGGGCTTCTGAGGCCTCCTGAATCGATTCCGGTTTGAGTTTTAGAATTCCGGCTTCCATTTCCTGGATTACCTTGGCAAATTGAGCGCCCTCTGCGGCGGAAATCCATGCCAGTCGGAGTCTATCCCTGTTAATGCCCAGTTTTTCCATTCTCTTCCAATACTTTTCCACACGTCTGGACGTATTTTGATTGGCATTATTGTAATGGCAGTCTGAAGGATGACACCCTGAGACGAGAACCGCCCCGGCTCCCAGAATGAAAGCCCTCTCTATCCACTCAGGAGACACCCTGGCGGAACACATTGTCCTTATGATTCTTACATTTGCGGGATACTGAATCCTGGATACTCCTGCAAAATCAGCCCCGGCGTAGGAACACCAGTTACAGGCAAAACATACTATCTTGCTGTTAGGGTTTTTTTCCAGAGCCTGGTCCACCTGACTGACAATCTGGGCATCGGTGAAGT
Organism: uncultured Desulfomonile sp.; assembly: GCA_964542775.1. Taxonomy (GTDB): domain Bacteria; phylum Desulfobacterota; class Desulfomonilia; order Desulfomonilales; family Desulfomonilaceae; genus CAITZA01. Next base: position 30,872 of record CAZIVV010000291.1, on the reverse strand, counting down.
GCGCCTGATCCAGGGCTTCAAATTTGCACTCGGGAACGCATGCGCCACAGCCTTGGCACGCTGCCTCAATGACCCTGTAATAACCAAGCTCCTTACTTCCCTCAATAGCGTGGTAAGGACAAACTTTTGCGCACATGCCACAGGCGACACATTTTTTTGGATCTATGCGCGCTGTAATGGCCGGCACTTTGACCTCACCCTTGCTCATAAGTATGTTCGCCCTGGAGGCCGCAGCCGATGCCTGGGTCACGGAATCCTTGATATCTTTGGGGCCTTCGGCCGCTCCAGCCAGGAAAACTCCACCCGTCGTAGTATCAACCGGCCTGAGCTTGGGATGAGCCTCCATGTAAAAGCCATCGGTGTCTGTAGAGAGGTTCAGTAGTCTCTGTAAAGCGCCGGCGTCTGCCCGTGGACGTATTCCAACCGACAGGATCACCATGTCCATCTCATATCGGTAGGGTTTACCTAAAAGAGAATTCTCTCCGAGCAGTTTGAGGTTTCCTGAATCTATGTCTTCTATTATCTCTCCCGGAATTCCGCGTATGAAAGTGACACCTTCCCGCCGCGCCCTCTGAAAAAGATCCTCAAACCCTTTACCAAAGGCTCTTATATCAATGTAGAAAACAAATATTTCAGTTTCGGGCCAGTGCTCCTTTATAAGTAAAGCGTCCTTGACCGTGTTCATGCAGCATACGTTACTGCAGTACGGGTTACTTCTCTTGCTGCGAGAACCTATACACTGCAGAAAGGCGACCCTCTCGGGACGTTTTCTGTCTGAAGGCCGGACAAGCTCCCCGGAAGACGGCCCACCGGCATTGATCAGCCTCTCGAATTCCAGTGTCGTGATCACATTCGGGAAGCGGCCATAGCCAAGTTCGGTAAGAGCGGTAGGATCGTAAACATCCACTCCTGTAGCGACGACAATGGCGCCTACTTCGATGTCCAGCAACTTATCCGTGTCCGCATAATCTATGCATTTATGGGAACATGCCTGAAAACACCTGTCGCAAGCCACTATGCCCTGATTGTTCAGGCACTGTTTCATGTCGATCATGAACCTTGAAGGCACGGCCTGAGCGAAAGGCATATAGATAGCCCGCCTGATTGAAAGACCGGCGTTAAATTCATCGGGTGTTAGCTGAGGACAGGCATATATGCATTCACCACAAGCTGTGCAGTCTTTGGTGACGTACCTAGCCTTTTTCAGGACTTTCACACGGAAGTTTCCGATATGACCCTCTACGTCCTTGACCTCCGAGAGAGTCAACAATTCGATGTTCGGATGTCGCCCTACTTCACTCATTTTTGGGGCAAGGATGCAGATGGAACAATCCATTGTGGGAAAGGTCTTGTCAATCTGGGCCATTCTACCGCCAATACTCCCACTTCTTTCGACAAGATAAACCTTGTATCCGGCGTCCGCCATATCAAGAGAAGCCTGAATTCCGGCGACCCCTCCTCCGATGACCATGGCCACTCGTTTGACCGGAACTGTAAGCTCGAACTGAGGCGCGAGCAATGCCGCCCTATGAACCGCCATAGCGACAAGATCCTTGGCTTTTTCGGTTGCCGAGTCTTTGTCATGGAGATGAGCCCACGAACAGTGCTCCCTGATGTTTGCCATTTCTAGCAGGTACGGGTTTAAGCCTGCTGACTCGCATGCGGCCCTGAAAGTTGGTTCATGAAGCCTGGGAGTGCATGAAGCGACGACGACCCTGTTGAGCTTTTGTTCCCTGATGTCAGTCTTTATCAGTTCTTGACCGGGTTCAGAACAGGTGTAAAGGGAATCCTTGGAAACCACTACATTAGGCAGTCCCTTGGCAAATTCCGCAACTTCTTCACATCTGACTACTCCGCCTATATTCTTGCCGCAGTGGCAGACATAAACCCCAATCCTTAAGTCGCCATCCCCGTAGATGTTTTTGGCTGGTTCTGATTTATCTTTCAATTTCTATGACTCCTCGTACGAGTCTGGTTAATGATGAATTGCGGATCTCGAATTCAGGACAAAAGGCTCTTTCCGTATTCGTACCCTTTATCAAAAGCCGAAATATTGAATTCCTCGGTTCCTGCTGGAATGGAATCTGTGACCGCTTTCTTCATGGAATCGTATCCAACCACTCCTCCAAGCGCCGTGACAGCCCCCAGCATCACTATATTTGCGACAATGCGCTTTCCCATCTCCTCGGCTATTCGCGTAGCTGGAGCTCTGTAGATTGTTAACCCTGTCGGCTCATCATCCAGTGTGACCAAATCCCTGTCCAGGATAAGTATTCCGTTTTTCTTGATATTAGCTCCGTAAGTTCCCAGAGCCCCCTGACTCATGATGACCAGCACATCGGGTTCAATTACCTTGGGATAATGTATTATCTCCGAGGATATGACTACATCAGCGCTGCAAGAGCCTCCACGAGCTTCAGGTCCATAACTCTGGGTAAACACGGCCTGTTTTTTTTCAAACAGGGACGCCGCTTTTCCAAGTATGTGGCCCGCCAGTATGATCCCCTGACCCCCAAAACCGGCCAGGCGAACTTCTTGTTTGCCTTTCATGCCGCCTTACCCTTATCCTTACCCTTTTGCTTCGATTTGACTCTTGAAATAACATTTCTGTGGTAATTTTCCAGAAAGTCGGGTCTTTCAGTATCCAGAAACGTTCCTACAATGAATTTCTCCCGTAATCTGATTTCCGCCAGTTGCGGGTCCGCCCCGTTGCGGACTTCAGACATGTCCCTGTAGAAACGCATTTCTTCCAGCCCGGAACCAAGCTTGTTCGGTCTACCATAACCAGTAGGGCACGGAGCAATGGCCTCAACAAAAGTGAAGCCTTTCTTGTTGAGAGCCTGCGAAATAGAGTGAACAAGTTGCCTTGGGTGAAAGGTGGTCCACCTGGCGACATACACTGCTCCGGCAGCATGAGCCAGATAAGGCAGATTGAACCCCGGTTCAGCGTTTCCGGTGGGCGTTGTCGATGTCTTTGCCTCCAGAGGAGTTGTCGGAGCAGCCTGACCCCCGGTCATGCCGAAGTTGAAATTGTTAACACAGATTACCTTGAGGTTGACATTTCTTCTGGCTGCATGGATCAGATGATTGCCACCAATCGCAAAAAGGTCTCCGTCCCCCGAAAACACCGTTACGGACATTTCAGGGTTGGACAGGGCAAGGCCGGTAGCAAACGGTATGGCCCTTCCATGGGTGGTATGATAGGTGTCCATGTCAAGGTATCCAGCAACCCTTCCGGTGCAACCTATACCTGAAACAACAGCGCATTTGTCAATGTTGAGCCTGTTTCTTCTGACAGCCTCTATGAAGGTGGTCAGGACAACTCCCAAACCACATCCGGGGCACCATATGTGAGGTATTCGGCCCGGCTTCAGAAATCTGTCATCAGGATGAAGGCCGTGATCCTTTTGTATTAGCGTTTCGGCCGCCTCTTTGTCGAATAGCGATATTTCTCTGAGACGTATCTTCATTTACGCTCCCAACTATGCTCACTTGGTTTCAGAATGTTTGAATCGTAGCCACTCAAACGACTCCTGTTTTTCCATCTGTTCAGGATCGAAAACTCTTGTGGAAATCCCGGATACCCTTTTGAATAGTTAGACCTGAATAGATCGATCACAGGAATTCCCCAACCGCATCTTCAATTTCTGCCGGGGTGTGAATTGACCCTCCCATGAGCGCCATGAGCAGAACCTCCGCTTTTCCTCCTGCGGTCCTCTCTACCTCATACGCTATCTGGCCGTAATTTATTTCAGGCACAACAAACCCTTTCACCTTGTTGGCGAGAGTACGAATGAGCCTTGAAGGAAAAGGCCATATAGTGATGAGTTTTATCAAACCCACCTTGTGACCATTTTGCCGGAGATTCTCCACGGCCTGGCGCGCTACCCGGGAAGTGCATCCGTAGGCCACAACGACCACTTCTGCGTCCTCCAGTCCGACTGAATCGATTTCGATAATTTTGTCAGCATTCTTCCTGATCTTATCAACGATATGTCTAACGTTTCTCTCCTGCACGTCAGCGGTGATGACGGGATATCCCCTCTCATCGTGGGTCAGTCCGGTAACATGGACGTGGTAACCCTGACCTGCGACGGCCATAGGCGGAGGTAACGGACCGGATGAGTCGAATGGCAGGTAATCTGCCCTTTTGCCCTTGGGAAACATCCTTGGAACCGTTTCGATCTGGTCTCTGCCCGGAATGACTACTTTCTCAGTCATGTGTCCCACGACTTCGTCTCCCAGAACAAAAACGGGCTGTCTGTACTTCTCGGCCAGATTGAACGCCTTGATGGTATAATCAAAACACTCCTGCGGCGAAGCCGGCGCCAGAGCTATGCATCCGTAATCCCCGTGTGAGCCCCAGCGCGCCTGCATGACATCAGCCTGTCCCACCAATGTAGGCAAACCGGTTGATGGTCCCCCACGCTGGATGTTCACCACCACACAGGGTGTTTCGGTCATCATGCCGAGGCCTATGTTCTCCATCATCAGGGAGAATCCGGGGCCTGAAGTTGCTGTCATGGACTTTGCGCCACCCCAGGAAGCCCCAAGTATAGCCGCCATAGAGGCTATCTCGTCTTCCATCTGAATGTAAACTCCCCCAACTTCAGGAAGCCTTCTGGCCATCCGTTCCGCCACCTCAGTAGCCGGGGTGATTGGGTAACCTGCAAAGAAAAGGCAGCCTGCAGCCAACGCTCCCTCAGCGCACGCCGCATCGCCATGAATGAAGTGCTCACCTGTTAACACGTCTCTATCTGACATTACCTGTATCCAGTATTCCTTAATCGAACTGACAAAAACATGCGACATCCATTTAAACGAAGCTCAGGCCGAATCCTCTGTCTAGCCTGGCTTCGAGTAAGGATTGCGCAAATTGCTGACTATCGCTTTGTATAACGCTTGTCCTTGCGGGAGTAACGCGTAGTCACCTTCTGTATATCATCTTCTGTTATTTTCTTGGCTTCCTTGAGTTCCGTGAAGATGGCAAACTCAGGACAGATGAGGCTGCATAGACCGCACTCGACGCAATCTTCTGCGTGGAAGATCAGTTCTGGGGGATGGTAACCTTTGGTGTTAAACCTTTTACTCTGTTTCAAACACCCGTTCGGACAGAATTCAATACAGAAACCACAGCCTTTGCAACGACTTTCAATGATATTAACCGTGCCTTGAGGAATGGAGTGAGCTTCAGCGTCAAGAGGCAGTCGCCAGAATTTCATTTTGTTTCATCTCCGTGATGAATTCAAACTGGCCTAGTATAGAGGTACTATTCCTATAGTCAATCATGTCCTCGCGAGACTCGGTCCTATTCTGACTGCTCAGCTCCTCCAGAGGACTTGACAGTGAGGACAGGGCACTTTGAAGTCCTGACAACGTTTTCCGCAGTGGAGCCCAGAATCAGATGCCGTATTCCAGTCCATCCGTGAGTTCCCATGACAATCAGATCAACTGAATTCTCTTCTGCGAACTTGTTGATCTCGACTGCCGGCACTCCAACCCTGGAGTTTGTGGTTATGTTGTCAAGCTGAGTCTCAAGCTCCAGTTCGACCTCTTCAAAGGCCTTTCTCACCTCGTCCTGGATGTTCAGCAAGACACTCTGGAGATCGAAAGGCACCCCGGCCTCGAAAGCCGGATATCCGAGTCTGGACGAATTTACAACATGCAATACGTCGAGACTGGCGCCAAACGCTTTTGCGTAATCAACGGCGCACTCACGGGCAGGAGCCGAATTCTCTGAAAAATCCGTACAAAAGAGAATGCGTTTCGGTATCATGGATATCTCTCCTTTCTTTGAAGGATTATCAAATAAGATGGAAGGTTGCAATCGTGGCGCCACCGTGATCGAGTCCCTAAACAGACCTCAAATAAATGAGCGGGACATCCATACATTCAGGCGCTATCGCAATAGAAACTCGCAAATATTTTACAGCCTGTCAAAATTTTATTTTCAGTCAAGGTATCACAGGCGTTGGTAATATCAAGTCTCGCACTGCGCGTCCGCTCATGGCTCAGATTGTGTTTGGCGCTCAACTTGTGTTTGACAGAAAGACTCAAGTTCGTTACATTCTGCTTAGCCTCGCTAATGGATTTCCTTAAATCATTACTTTTTAACGGGTCACTACCCGAAAACATCAGGTCGTATAGCACAACACTGTTAAATGTCGGTCTTGGGACCGCTATCTATTGACAAGATTGCAGGCTAAAGAACCAGTGCGCATGGATTTTAATTCCGATATTTGTCCATAATACATTTGTAGGCTTAGTTTCTGAGAGCTTTTTCTGGCCTGATCCGGAAGGCCGACAATATACGCCAAGGGGGTGTTTAATGAGGAAACGAAGTTATGCATTGTTGCTGGCTGGCATGGCGGTCATTCTGCTTTGCTCAACGGGGTTTGCCCAATCAAAGGCCAACTGGCCTAAATCAGTAACGATAGGCGCAGCTCCTATCGGAGGCACTTACTTTGTGTGGGCTGGCGGTTTTGCCAAGTTGCTCAATGACAAGATGGGTATTCCGGGAAATGTTGAATCGACAGGTGGACCGGTTCACAATGTTCAGTTAATCGAAAGCAACAGCCTGGACTTTGGAATGATAACCAATGCTCCAGCGGCGGAGGGTTGGTCTGGTGACGGATGGGCCAAAGGCAAAAAATTCCAGAACCAGAGAGCAATACTGCCTCTCTACACGACCTATTTTCAGATGTATTCACTGGCTAGCACAGGCATCAAAAGCATAAAGGATTTTGAAGGCAAAAGTGTGGGAGTAGGCCCCATAGGCGGCACTCCAGCTACCTACTGGCCTAAAATCATTGAAACTGCCGGAGTCAAACCTAAAAGAATTGTTAACGCTAGCGCATCTGACCTCAATTCACAACTCAAGGACGGCATGCTGGACGCTAACGGCAATTCGGTCGGTTTGCCATGGGTGACGATAACCGAAGTGGAAACCACACACGACGCCAGTGTCTACGGAGTTCCTGGCGACGTCTGCGATAAATTCATCCTTAAATACCCCTATTTTGCAAAAGGGTTTGTCCCCAAAGGCACTTACAAGAGCAACAAGGACTCTGACATTGAAACACTGACGTTGTGGAATTTCATGGTTGTTCCCAAAAACACACCGGATGATTTTGTCTACGAAGTTATCAAGAACACTTTTGCAAACGTGGACATCCTGATAGCTGCCCATAGTTCAGCGACAGAAGTAAAACCTGAGAATGTTATCTATAGCCCGGTTCCCCTTCATCCTGGAGCAGTGAAATATTATCAGGAAAAAGGGATTAAAATACCGGAAAAACTGCTTCCCCCGAAGTAGAATCCGTCAAATCGGCGCGTCTGCCCACGGATATGCTGATTTCTGATACGTCGGGCCTCCCAGGCAATTGATGATTTGAATCAATATTAGCGCGTCCTCAGCCCCCATCGGCAGAGGACGCGTTCAACATCCCAGCTTTAATTGAATGTCAGACATGACCGTCTTATTTTTTACAGAGGTTGCTGCCTATGGCTAATGATTTTGCTCCTGTTGACATAAAGGACGTCGAGAAAAAACTCGAGGAAATGAATATAAAGGACGTAGAAGTTTCCGGTGGCCGTCCTTTAAAACAGCCATTTTCGATAATTGTAGCAGCGTTAGGGTTGATTACGAGTCTGTTCCATTTGTGGGTGTTGACAATCCATCCCATTGACCCGTGGTATTTTCGCACATTGCACGTTGTCCTTGGAGGATTACTTCTCTTTGCTGTCGTTCCGGCGGCCAAAGGTCTTGGCGAAGACCAGCCACATCTGATTGATTACATATTCATGCTCATGCTGATTGCCCCCACAATATACATATTCAGTGTCTTTGATGAATGGATATACAGGGTGGGGGTTGTTCCTGACGCGTGGGACTTTTTCTTCTCGTTACTTTTTGTCATTGCTGTATGGGAGATGGCGAGACGGACGGCCGGTTTGCCTTTGGCCCTCCTCACCATTCTGTTCATCCTGTACGGTCACTTTGGAAACTACCTTCCGGGGCTTTTCCAGCATCGTGGTTATTCCTGGGAGCGTGAAATAACTTTTCTTTTCAGCCTTGACGGTATTCTGGGGCTTCCCGTGCAGGCCTCAGCGCACTATATCTTTCTGTTCGTTCTTTTTGGCGCATTCGTAGACGCATCCGGGGCTGGCAAATTCTTTGTCGATTTTGCCAGATGTATAGCGGGTCGCGCTCGTGGAGGCCCTGCAAAGGTATCCATCGTTTCCAGCGCCCTAATTGGAACGGCCTCTGGATCATCCGTAGCAAATGTCGTTGTGGATGGAGTGTTCAACATTCCCTTGATGAAAGCGTCCGGGTTCAAACCCAAGATCGCGGGCGCCATAGAAGCCATGAACTCCAGCGGTGGTCAGATTGTGCCTCCGGTTATGGGAGCCGGAGCTTTCCTGATGGCAGAAATTCTCAGTGTGCCATACGCGGATGTGTGTCTGGCTGCATTGATCCCCGCCATGTTGTATTTTAACGCGGCATACTGGATGATTGATTTATACTCTGCTGGAGCTGGTCTCAAGGGGATTCCGAAGGAAGAAATGCCTGTTTTCAGGAAGATCATGCTCGAAAAAGGGTACCTGCTTGTTCCGCTAGTGACCCTTCTGGTCTGTCTGATGATCCTGATGTGGTCGCCGTCGAGGGCAGCTCTCATCGGAATTGTCACTCTGATAATCGCAAGCTGGGTTCGCAAGGACACACGGATGGGCCTGGTCTCCATACTCAAAACCCTAGCAAACGGCGCAAGGGGCGCCATGGAAATCATAGCAACGTGCGCTGCCGCGGGTATCATAGTCGGTGTATTGACTCAGACAGGTCTTGGTCAGAAATTTGCCATGATCATCTTCAGTTACTCGCAGGGAAATCTGCTGATAGCCTTGATATTCACGGCTGTAGTGGCTGTCGTGCTTGGCATGGGAATGCCCACCACTGCGGCTTACGCCATTGGAGCATCGGTGTTGGCTCCTGCGCTTGTGAAGGATTTTCAGATTATACCTATTGCCGCTCACCTCTTCATTTTTTATTTTGCCTGTCTATCGGCCCTGACTCCACCTGTGGCCCTGGCTTCTTTCGCAGCGGCAGCTATTGCCAATGCGAAACCATGGGACGTGGGATGGCAGTCGATGCGTTTTGCCATTGCCGGGTTCATTATTCCATTCATGTTTATCTACGGCCCGGCCATGGTGCTGGACCCTTCCGCCTCGGGATTTGACATATTCATGACTGTGGTGACAGGCTTGCTTGGAACTTTGTGCCTGGCCGCAAGCGTCCAGGGGTGGCTGCTTGACAGACTGAACACTGCATTGAGAGTTGTGCTGCTAATAGGAGCGCTTGCCCTCATCAAGCCGGGAATTTACACCGACCTTCTTGGATTTGGCATTTTCCTGGTGATCGCAGGGTTCCAGTTCATTACGAGGAGAAAAGCAGGACAGCTTCAGGCATGATTGCTAACCACCCTGTTTGTGATAACATTTACAGGGTTCGATGTTTTGTGACATTATTGTTCAAGCTCAATTAATCATCTTTAGGAGACGGCAAATGGATGACATTGCGATTCTGAAAGATAAAAAAATTCTTGCTGTCGATGACGAACCCGATGTCCTGGAAGTCATCGCTGAAGAGCTTTCGGAATGTAACCTGGTCACGGCCAGTGATTATGATAGCGCAAAAAAGCTTATAGAGAGCGACACTTACGATCTGGTCATTTTGGATATTATGGGAGTCAATGGTTTCCAGCTGCTCGAATTGTGCAGCGTGAGGCGCCTTCCTGCAGCAATGCTCACAGCCAAGGCCACTGATATTCGAAGCATGAACAGGGCTCTCAGTCTGGGGGCAGTTTCGTTCCTGCCAAAAGAAGAAATGGGAGCGTTAGGGGAACTTACAGCCGAAATCCTGGAAGGGCTTCGTGAGGGCAAGAGTCACTGGCGAAGGCTTTTTGAGAGGCTCGGCCCACTTTTCAAGCAAAAATTCGGTATTGTTTGGGAAGATCTTGAAAAACCATCCTCGATTAGAATCCCGTGGGATTAGCATTAACCTTCAAATTGGAATGACAAGGGTCGGCCGAAACGATGGGCCGACCCCAAAACTACCCTTCAACCCGACCGGCGCAGTCCCCTGCTACCAATCTACCATTCAGCAATCCAGATGATTCAGCGCTTTGGTTACGTAAAAACTCATTCCGGATGCGGCGCCCCTTTGTGGTGTTGACCTCTGCAGCGACGCTCTGATACGGACAAGGCATTTACCCAGGATCACCGGCATTGAATCACAGCGCATTGAAATGAGACCATGCATGCCTGATGAACGTCTTTGGCCAGATCTGAGAAGGCTAGCCAAAGAGCTTTCGCGTTTAACGCGTTTGAGTTCCGTGCTTTAAGAAATTCGAAGCGTGAAGCCTGCTGAAACATCGCGCAGATGGTTGGCTGGCGTGAGAAAACGTTAATTCAGCGTCGCTTCCTTAAGTAAAAAAATTCAACCGAATGAAAAATAAAAAGACTTTGCCAGACATAAATATTAGTATAATATCTTTAGACTTCATGATTAAACTAAACGCAAAATACGACCAAAGAGGTGTGTTTTTTCAGAGTACGGAATCTTTGCAAGATTCAGGAGGTTGATGTGGACAATATGTCTTTCGGTCTGACGATGACAGTTGTGGGTCTTGGAGGAACTTTCATCACATTGGGAGTTTTGATTTTTTTTATCGAGGGGCTTAAGAAAGCGCTCCCTTACAATCCGGAAAAAGACGGTTAATATTTTTTTCTTCTAAAGGGTGATCAGATGGTTCAGAGCATAGTTGATGGTCTTAGTGGATTGACTCTGGGGGCTCAGTATTTGGCATCTCAGGGTTTACCGAACATTGTAATGCTAATAGTAGCGGCGGTTCTGCTCTACCTTGCGATAAAAAAGGGTGTAGAGCCACTTCTCCTTCTTCCAATAGGATTTGGATGCTTCCTTGTGAACCTCCCGTTGAGCGAATTGATGCATGATGACGGGGTTCTCAGATTCTTTTATGATATCGGCATAAAAACCGAAATGTTTCCATTGCTTATCTTCATAGGCATAGGGGCGATGACTGACTTTGGTCCATTGCTTGAGAATCCAAAAATATTGCTGTTTGGCGCGGCGGGGCAGTTCGGAATATTCCTCACTCTTATTCTCGCCCTGACTTTGGGATTCACACAACTGGAGGCGGTCTGCATAGGAATCATTGGAGCATGTGATGGACCAACTTCCATTTATGTAACAGCCCAATATGCTCCTCACCTGCTGGCGCCAATATCAGTGGCCGCATATTCCTACATGGCTCTCGTGCCTATAATTCAACCTCCGATTATGAGGATCCTGACCACGGAGAAGGAACGGACAGTACGGATGCCTATCAGTAAGACTTCCGTATCGAAATCCACTAGACTCATGTTCCCGGTCGTTGTGACTCTGGTTACCGGTCTCATCGCTCCAAAGGGTCTGCCTCTGATGGGTATGATCATGCTGGGAAATTTCATGAAAGAGAGTGGAGTTGTTGAAAGACTGACCAAATCATCTGAGAATGAAATCGCTAACATGGTTACCCTCTTTCTCGGTTTGGGCATTGGTGGAACCATGGAAGGACATGCTTTTCTGAAGCCTGAAACCCTGATGATTTTTGGATTGGGCTTCCTGGCTATTTCGCTTGACACAGTTGGTGGCGTACTGCTTGGAAAACTCATGTATGTATTGAGCGGTGGAAAGATCAATCCTCTCATAGGCGCCGCGGGTATATCAGCCTATCCGATGGCGGCAAGGGTTGTTCAGGCGCAGGGTAGCAGATACGACAAACGTAACTTCCTGCTGATGCATGCGATGGGCGCCAACACCGGTGGGCAGGTCGGTTCAGTTATGGCCGCAGCCATTATGCTATCGGTCCTGAAGGGAATGGGACTCATATAGTTTTTCGGCAACTGCTCATTCAGGCAGGATAGAACAAGAAAAGCCCGGATGGAAAAGGTTCCAACCGGGCTTTTTGAATATCTGACATTTTCAGATCAAGACAGGGTGCGCGGACAAAGCTTCTCCATTTTGAGCGCAAGATTTTCATCGGCTGCAAAGCTTCTTGCTGATTTTAGCCGAACCACTCCATAACCCTTCTGCCGATATCGCTCATCGTCATGCATAACTATCGCCTTGGGAATGAACTTCAACTGAAAGCCTGAATCAAAAAGCTTTCTCGAAAATGATACGTCTTCTCCCTGGTAAAAACCCAGGCTGTCATTCCACAGGTGCTCCTCGAAGATAAAATCCTTATAAATGCCGTATCCACCAGTAACATACTGGCATTTGTCAAAAGTTTCGTCATAGGTCCTGAGGAAAGTGTAATTTTCAATGATGTTAACCCAGTCACAGTAACGAGACAGATCAGGGTTAACTATGATTCCGGTCGCCAGGTCAAAGTCATCCTTTACCTGATCAACAGCAAGGGACCATTCCGGATGTAGCAGAAAATCATCATCCAGACTCACGAACTTGTTGAAACGTGAATTTTTGGCCAACACGTTTCTCATGGCGCCCAGACGACCTTGCGCAGCCGCATCTTCCATGGGGAACAGGCCAATGCCTTCCTGGTTCTTCAATACATCGACCACTCCCGCGACTAGTATTTCAACGCGGTCTGGAACGATACGCTGGAATCTGATGGAATCGATAAGCTTGAAAAGTTTGGCTGGTCTCTGGCCATTGGTGATGATCCCGAAACTGTAGCCTTTGGGCTTTGACGAGGTTCGTGTGCGCCTCGCAAAAGTAGGGGGCAATGCCTTGCCGAATTCGTTCAGGAGATCTATACGGGTCGATAATGTCAAAATTTCCAGTCTATGAATGGCGGCAATATTTTCCTGCATTTCATTCCTGAGCAGCTCAATTTCGTCTCTGAGGGCGCACCATTCAGACGCGTCCATGGATATCGGGCTGGCCTGAGCTCCATTCCCGTTTCCGGATGAACCGCTGGAAGCGGACTTCTTCACGTTTTCGAGTTCCCTCTCCAATTCGTGAACCTTCTTCTTGAGGAGGGATAATTCAGAACTGTCGTTTCTGGATTCCGCCCTTTTGAACCACGAGCCCAGCCTGTTTACTAAGCTTGGACTAGACATCTAAGACCTCCTGAAAACTCACCAACCTGAAATTGTACATTTTGACGATATGACGTTTTTCCTGATTTTATGTTCCAAAAATTACACTTTTTTTAATCTTTTCAAGAAAATAAACCCGCTTGGCGATCAAATCGAAAAAACGTCTAATATTAGATACGGGCGTTGAGTAATTCAAGATATTTATTGAGTCCGCCCCATTATTTCTCAAGCAGAGCTTTCCTGAATCTGGCCAGTGGCAATGCCCCTACCAGCTTCCTTTCGCCATTGATAATAAATGTGGGAACCGAGTTTATCCCCAGCTCCGCCCCTTCACTACGCGCCTGCTCAAGTCTATGAATGAATCTTCCCGAATCAATAGCTTCATTTACAGCGGCTTCGTCTATTCCCGACTTCCTGGCCACCTCCATCACCACCTCACGCTTACCTATGTCCAGCGCCTGTCCAAAATAGGCCTCGAAGATGTTTTCATGGAATTCCTGATACCGCCCCAGTTCCTTTGCCAGTTCACCAACTTGAAGCGCCATCGAAGAATTGGATATCAGCGTGAAATCACCAAAACGAAGGCCATACTGCTCTGACTTCGAATTAAGACCGTTTCGGAACTGCTTCAGGTTAAGCTCCGGAAACTTCTCCAATATCGGAACACCCTCTTTTGGTGTGTCAGGATGAAGCTCGTAACTCATCCACTCTTCTTCAAAATCGAACTCTTTCTTCAGCGTTTCGACAATGCCCATGCCGATGAAGCAGAACGGTCAGACATAGTCAGAAAATATTTTTATTTTCATGGCTCATCCCTTCATTTGTGTAATTATTCGTTGGTGTATGTGTCACAATCCAAACGCTTGGCAATGTCCTTTTCTATCACTGACCACAGATTCAGCCTCTGATCCTTATCAATCCCGTACCGTTCACAGAAACCTTCAAAAAGCCCTGGAACAAGTCTCAGACCTGCGCTGGACACGCTTGGCTCCTGGAAATTCCAGTATACCGACCTCACCTGAATCAGCTCTTCATCAGTAAGACTAACCATTGAGGATCTGAGGTTGTTGTTGCTAATTGTGATGGCAGCCTCGAGTTGATCATCGTAATTTTTAACGGAAGCCTGAGCGCTGTTCTCAATCAGCCGGTATTTGTATAAATACTCGGGAATGATCAATGTGTTATCTTTTTTTGACAGTCGTCGCCATAAATCATAATCCTGGGCAAATTTCAGCGATGGGTCATATTTTCCGATGCTTTGGACGGCCGCTTTTTTCATGAGCATGGCTCCATGAGCATAGTTATTGTGGAACTGCAACCGCCATAAACGGTATAGCGGATCCACAATCAGCTCCCTGGATCTTATCAGGCTGTCGTTCTCATCGATGATGTCAAAAAAGGTTCCGACCATATCCAGGCGGGGATTTTGTGTCACCTCGGTGAACTGCTTTTCAAGTCGTTTCAGGTCGCTGATATCGTCAGAGTCCATCCTGGCGACATAATCTCCCAGAGCCAGGTCTATCGCCCTGTTCAGTGACCTTGTCAGACCCATGTTGCGCTGCCTGATGAACATTACCCTGCAATCATGATAAGCCTCAATGATATCCGCTACCGGCTCTGTTGAGCCATCATCAATTATCAGAAACTCAAAATCGTCGAATGTCTGCCCGAGAATACTGTCCATAGCGGCCCTCAGGAACCGGCTACCATTGTGAACACACATTATTACAGTTAATTTCGGGGCAAACATTTTAGGTTTATCGCTCTTGTCCTTCCAATTGAGAAATTTTCAACCACGCAGACCCCTGATCAGCATCCTAGATGTCCGAGCATCTGAATTTCCATTTCCGTTATTTTGTCCAGGGCGTAGTTGTCCACGATGAATCTTCTGGCATTGCTTCCCAGGCGTTTTCCGAGTTCCGGATCTGTCAGGAGTAGCTGCAGCGCCTGCCTGATCTGTTCTGAAGCGTGACCGCACAACAGGCCATTTTCCATGTTTGATACTATTTCCCTGACCCCAGGGGAGTCACAACCTATCACCGGTGTCTCGCAGCTCATCGCCTCTATCAGAGCCTTGGGATGACCTTCATACAAAGATGGAAGGACAAAAATGGCGGATCTGTTTATGTGCGCCGGCAACTCTGAATTTGGCAAATTGCCCACCCATTCAATCCGTTCACCAAGATCAGCGTATTTTGTTTCCAGTTCCTTTTTCTGAGGGCCGTCGCCTATTATAACCAGCCTGACGTCCATACCACGGATAGCTTCAAACAGGGAAACAAGGTTTTTCTCCGGAGCTATTCGACCTACAAATATGATCTGGTTAGGGATTTTGCCGCATTCAATCGATCTGAAAGCGCCGGTATCTACATAGTTCGGTATCACCCTGATTTTATTATTACAATCTGGTAGTCGGCCGATGACGTTTCTCTTCATGGCCTCAGTCGTCACGGATATTGCGTCAGCATTCGAAAAGGCCAGTCGCTCAATGCGGTCAGCCTCAATGGACCTCTCCGAGGCTTCACCGTGTTCCTTGGCTGCATTGACCGACCACAAATACCCACATCTGGCGATGAATGGCCTGGACAATTTTTTTGCTATATGCAGGGCAATATCAGCCCCGTACATCTGATTGGTCTTTATTACCGAAAACTGCTCAAACTTATTGCCGTGAACACTTATCAACCGCTTTTCGTATTCTTCAGGATCAAGGCCGCCTTCATTGCACAGCAGCTTCACACCGCCAAGCCCGTCAGAATAATCCAGATCGGTTTTGTCGCCATAGGTCACAAAGCTGACTTCATAGCCACGTTCAACCAGACGTTCATATATAGCCAGTTCGCGTGTCAGGTTACCGACTTGAGCCCATGTCCCCAGTGACACACCGCGGGTGAAAAAAAGACCGACATGCTTTTTCATCTGGCTATATCCTGGGCAATACTGAGATATTTCGATGCCACATCCCTGAGCTTTGAAACCACTATCAGATTCTGGAACATCTCGTAATTCTCTACCAGACGGTCCAGTTGAGGCAATATTTCCTCATTTGTCATGAATGGCAGGCCGCCGGTTCCAACCAGTTCAGGATGTCCACCATCATTGAGGTACAATGTAGGCAATCCGCATGAAAGCGCTTCTATGACTGCGTTCGAGCACGGATCATTCCTGCTGGCCGTTATATAGATGTCGTGCTGCCTCAGAAGGTCTGCGAGGTCTTCTGACGGCACTGGATCAACTTTGCGGATTCGGCTGAATTCCTCTGACGCGTTGCCCACAAAAGTATATTCAAAGCGGCTCCAGTCAAGATTCTTCTCGATCCACCCGTAGACAGGCCCTCCCTTGCGTGGATTGTTTGACCAGCTTGATGATATCAGCCGTATCTTCCTGTTTTTATTGAACGATACCCGACCTTTGCTGTGAAATATGTCGGAATCTACAGCGTTCAGTATCACAGTAGGGCTCACGGGATGATAATTCAGCTTCACAATATTCTGATAGACCCAGTTCGACTGAAGGACAGTGGCGCCAGCGAATTTATGGTTGAGTTCGTAGCAGAGCTGGTCCTTTTCGAGATCAAATCCCCTGATCATGTGTATCGGTCCGTCAATCCTGTGGACCACGTTGAGACGGTGCTTTTTCCCGAATTCAAGGAAACGGTCTACATCGAAATGGATCGAATTCAGAATGTAAGCGTCGATTTCCTCGGTAAGCTCATTCTCCCTGACATCAACGCCTAGCTGGGTCAGCCCCTTTCTGAGCGCCATCATGAACTGGTTGCCACCACCATAAGGTGGTTTGAAGAAACTGTGCCACAACCCTACGGTAAAACGTCTGGACCTACTGACATGCCCTGGAGCCTCCAGTCGCTCCGACTGACGCTTCAAACTTGCCGATCTGCAGGCGCTTCGGGTGGGCTTTTGCGAGGTTGCAAGCTCGTTATAAAGTTTCAGGAATAGCGGCCTGGCGGCTTGCGCCGTGTTTTTGACCGTCACATTGTCAAAGTTTGGAATAATCGTGTCATCAAGACTCGATCTCTCCATGTCATCGGCTATGATGTCCATCGCCACGTCAGGCGCCTGAAAAATGCCCTTTTCTGGAAGATTATCCCTCGCTGTTCCGACATCCGAGCTGATGACCCTGGTTTTAGAAGCGCACGCTTCGAGTATCGAGTGCGGACCTCCCTCGGATCTGCTTGCGACAACATAGAGGTCGATCATGTTGTACAACAGATTCAGGGTCGTCCTCGGCAGCGAGTTCACCTGCAGGTCATCACAATCGACAGTCTCTCCGATGAACGTGAAAGCTATGTCATGTTCTGCGAGCTTTTTCCTGAGCCAATGTCTACGTGGCCCGGCCAGGATCACATGGAAATTCATGCCTCGCTTTTTAAGGCCCTTTAATATCTCCAGCAGGATGTCAGGCCCCTTTACCAGCTTTGGCGTCTTCAGGTCTGATCCTTCGGTGTCACGTTGAAAATTCCCGATCAGGTATTTGTCAGATGGAATATTGAACCTGGCCCTGAGCGCCTTTACGTCGTGATCATCATGTTCAAGCGGCCTGAAAGTCGAGGTGTCAACCAGGTATGGAATCATGAAATTGTCTACATCAATGCTCTTGAACTGATTGTAGGCCTGCCGTGTGCGAGTCACCCACATGTCGACGATGTCCATGATGTGGCGATGAGCGGGCAGAGCCAAATACCTGAAAGGCTCAGCCGGAACATGGCATACAATCTTTTTATCGGCCAATATCGAGCGGTCCAGGAGATTGAGACCCTCCCACCAGACGCAGTGAACCACATCACACTCAGACAGTCCCGTGAATTCTACAATTCCTTCCAGAGATTGGCGCGCCAGCTTGAGGTCCTCATCGATAGCCCAACCGATGTCGTCTCCACCTGTTAAATGTATTCTGATTTTATTCATTTCTTTGTCGCTTTTATTCCAAAGCCGGTTGTTACACTGGGTGATTTGGGCGAAATTCTCTTCATTGCCTTTTCATCCATCGCAACAGCTTTTGTTTTCATTATACCCAGGACCCGACCAATCAACGCGATTGAAATCCTGCGTTCAGGTCCCCAATGCGAAATTGATTCATATACAACCGATCGAAGCATATCGAAAAATACGCTAAAAAAAGAACCGTGGAATTCGATATCTATATCCTCAAAACCGAATTCAGGCAGTATGGTTTTCCAGTAACTGTCGGTGTAGCGCCCGTAATCGTGAGGATCACCGTGTATTCCGATCATGAATGGCGCGCATACAATCAGTCTTCCGCCTCTTCTTAAGACCCTTGAAACCTCACCAAGCACACGCCGCGGATCGTAAACATGCTCGAGCAGCTCAGAACATATGACCGAATCAAAAGTCCCGGACGCAAACGGTAAGAAACCGGCGTCGGCAACAGTGTCCGGAGACTTTACGGCGCTCAGGTTCGCGTAGATGACCGCGTTATCATAACATTCAATGTCAAACTGGCCACGTTTGGCCTTCTTGTTGCCTCCCAGATCCAGGATGAGCTGACCGCACATGTCCTGATCACAGAAAACTCTCTCATGGAATCTATCCACGTAATACCGTCGAAGCGTGTACGAAATATCTCTCGCCTGACCGGCCTGCATTCTGACTCTGTTTTGGGTTTGTCCGGAGTGGTCCATGCGTGTGTCAATTATTCTGGGGAGCTTGTGGCACGATGACTACAATCAGTCTGCTGGGCCAAGGATTGACCCGGTAACTGACAGCCACTCCTCTAGGCTGGTTCCACGGGTGTGATTTCCGGTAGAGCGACGCACGCCCCGACCAAGATGAAGGAAAATGACATCGTGATCGTCGTCAAACGACCTGTCAACATTAAGTTCGCGTAAAAGCGAGTCATCTGGAATCAGATTTACAAGATCATTCTCCCAAAAGCTGTTCCGGCACGCGAAAACATCATGCCCCGTCTCACGTAACTTTACCGTGACCTTATCGCCAACATCGAAAGCCGGTAGATCAGGATAGAAATTCAGCCCCTGTTTTCGAAAAACCTGAAAATCGACCAGATATCCGAGTACATGCAGGACACCGTCTGGAGTCCTGGTGTGATCCATACGCACACCACTGGCCACCGTTTTTGAGTCCAGCTTCGACTTTAGGTAAGACAGCCACCCGCTCTTCACAGGCATGGTGTCCATGTGCATCGTCATGAAATATTTCGATTTCGGTTCGATCAGGAAGGCCCCTATCTCCAGACCGATCGCATTCGCGTAGCTGCCGTAGTTGGACTGATCCTGAGATTGAGCCGCGGATCCCTCAAAATACTGCGCATCCGGAGGCCTCGGCTCTGTCCTGTTCAGGACCCAGTTGACCCACGTTTTCTCCAGCAGCGATGTGAGCCATTCTCTTGGGGAATTGTTGTCCACAACCCACAGTTCATGAGCTTCCGGAGTGAATTTCCTGATCCCGTTTATGCATGTGTTCAGCAAATCGAGGGCCTTCTGGTTGGTGATATGCGATACCACAACGATCCTCGGGGCCTCTTCATCCTGGATTACGTTCCTCTTCCATTCAACATCATAGGGAGCGCCGTCCAGCATTATCTGAGCGTAATTCACTCCATTTACGGCAAATGAACGAAAAGAATACATTCAGCTATTCCTTCTCGCCGATGATCAGAAGGCTGTCACACCAGTCCATCCTGAACTCCTGACATATTGTTTCAACTATCCATCTCTTGAACGGGTCGTCAGTCAATGGATATTTGTTGTATCGCTTCAAACTTTTAACCTCAAATCCTGCGCTCCTGAGGAGGCTGTACAAATCGTTGGCCGGCCACGGAGTAATGTGTGTGCAATCGCGCTGCCTGACAGGATGAGCGGCGTTCGGGACTGTAGCAAAGAACAGCCCCTGTGGGAGCAGTTTCAGGAAGATGTTGCGAACACAGTCAAACGCCTCATCCACGCCCATGTGTTCGATCACCTGATTTGCTGTGATTATGTCGAAGCTCTCGTTAGCAGGTATGTCATCAAAGGATCTGTAATTGAACTCACCGTCAGGATCCGTGTCGAGGCAGCAATAGGCTAGTCCGGCCTTCTCAACGTATGATTTTAAAGGCTTATGAGCGCCAGCGCCAACATCCAGCAATCTCGTCCTGCCATTAAGACATTGTCGCAATTCCTCTTCGTATGTCGCCAGGGGGATCTCGGATATGGCCCCGAAGCGGCTGTAACATTCGCTTCGCCATTTCATGAGCCTGCCCCAGAACTGTCTGTTTTTATCTATCATGAAGAAACCCGTTCTACTGAAATATTCTCTTTGGAATTCTCGTCCTCCATCGCCGGTGTCAAACACCATTCGCACGTTCCCGAGACTATGCCCCTCGCCCTCTTCGGCCCGACTACGGCAAAACTCACTATGCCGGCTATCCGCTCCAGCGTCTCAAATGACGTTGCGTCCCGTGTCGCAAAATGAGCCTCGTAAGCGCCGTTGGACAAACGGTTCTCAGGATACCATATTTTCAGGACATAACGGTTCGGTTCTCCCGACGCCTCAAGCCCGTCTTCCTCGGAAATGTTCCACTTGCACAGAATACCGGCCGCATTCAGAAGACCCATGGAAAACATTGGCTTTTCAAGAGCTCGATGCAGGTGAAGATCGACCTCGATGCCAAAAGGCTCTCCAGCCGTCACTTCCTTGATGGTGTCGCCGTTTTCATTGTAGAGCCTGGCATTGTATATATATACATCCTCACTGGATATGCGGTTACGGACCCTGTGCTCAAGTCTTTTCTGTTCAGACCTGAAGACCAGCTTTTCATAGGCGTTAATAGCCTCGAGCGATGTCCCGTCAGATATCAACTGGCCCTGTTCCAGCAGGATCCCTCTTTTGGCGACGAACTGAAGCGTTTCCAGGCTATGGCTCACTAGTAATATGGTTGCGCCGCTCTCCCGCATTTCTTTGACACGTGCGAGGCTCTTGTTCTGGAATTTCAGGTCACCGACGGCAAATGTCTCGTCAATCAGGACGACATCGCTCTGGATGTTCACGGCCACTCCAAACCCCAGCCTGCCGAGCATACCGCTGGAATACATCCTGACCGGCTGATCAAACCAACTACCTAACTCACAGAAATCTTCTATGTCCGGCAGCTTGTCCTCTATCTCTTCCTTGGCCAGTCCCATGACGGCGCCCAGAAGCTTCACATTCTCACGCCCGGTCAATTCCATGTGCAGCCCTGCGTTTAGCTCGATCATGGGAAAGATTCTGCCGAATATTTCTACCTTGCCGTGCGTGGGGGCCGTTACACCGGCAAGCACCTTCAGAAGCGTGCTTTTTCCAGCCCCGTTTCGACCTACAATACCGAGCGTTTCTCCACGACGCACTTCAAGGTTGATGTCGCGCAGCGCCCATGTTTCATCAAGGAAATCGGCCTTCTTCCCAAAAGCGCGTCGGGTAACTACCAGCCCCTTGCGAACAATCTCGGGTATAGGCAGGCCATACCTCTTCCACAATCCCTGTATTCTTATTGTTACATCAGACATTTTATGATTTTTACGAGACTCTCCTGAATACGCTAACTTTTAATTCCAGACTTGTTAAGGCTATCGGCCAGGCCTAATTAAACATCCCATTTCATGAAGTATGTCCTCGACGTTAATAATATTCTGAGGCTTAACCGCCTGAAAGACACACATAATATTAAAGCACATCCGCGAAATAGCCTGAAAGCCTCCTGAAAATAGGCCATGAGATTGCAAGCAGCGCTGCGGTCATGAGCGCTGAAAGGGCCAATGGTTCAAAAGCCGGCGCCTTGTTCATCAGCAGGACAGACCTGAATCCCTCAACAACACCAACCATGGGGTTAAGCATGTAGATGGTCTGCCATTTCTCGGGAACCGAACTCAGGGGATATATTACCGGCGTTATGAACAGCCACGCCTGAGTCAGGAACGGTGTCGCAAAGATGAAATCTTTCCTGAACGTCCCGAGTCCCGCTATGAATATTCCGACCGCGAAGGCCGCCAGAGCCATTATAAGGATCAGCGCCGGCAACCACAGGATCGCCAGGCCAACGGGCACGGCAAAGTAAATCATCAACAGCGCCATTACTATTGATGACATGACAAAGTCGAATAACGTCGCAGTGACCGCGGCCAGCGGAAACACCTCACGCGGCAACGCAATCTTTTTTATTATCTCTGCGTTTGTCGTTATGCTCGGCCCGCAAGCAGCCACCGAGTTTGTGAAGAAAGTCCACGGCAGTAAACCTGTGTAGCTGAAAAGAATGTACGGTATCCCGTCACTCGGGATGTTCACGAATCCCCTGAGCATATTGAAAAGCAGCATAAGGATCAGGGGCTGAAGGAAGGCCCACCACATGCCGAGTGATGATCGTCTGTAACGACTGGTCACATCGCGCACTACAAGCGCCCTGAGCACCGTAAAAAACTGGGCCCATTTCTGGTTTCGGGGCGACACATTGACGTATGAACTTTTAATGAACTGAACTGTTTCTGCCAAAACTAAACTCCCACCCGGGATTTTCCAAAAAAATCGGGACTCGACCTGTTAAGTATGCGAGCCCCTGTTAATTTCTATTTATGGACAACGTGTATTAATAAAGTTTCCTGTTCAAAAATCAAATGAGAGATTGCGACAAATAAAATGTTGCCGCCCCATTGACTAATCTTTCGGATCGTCTTCCAGTTCCGCCGCCTCTTCGGCCTCTTTCCTCTGACGCCTTTTTTCCATAATGGCCAGTATTTGTATGCCCACTTCGTAAAACAGCATCATTGGCACAGCCATAAGCACCTGATTTACGACATCTGGCGTCGGCGTGAGTATCGCCGCTATGATGAATGCTATTACAACAAAATACCGGCGACCCTTCTTGAGAAACGCGCTGTCAACCACTCCAAGGAGCCCAAGAAACACTATCAGGACAGGCGTCTCAAACACGGCGCCAAAAGCCAGCATCAACAACGCCACCAGCGAAACATACTCCTTGATCGCAATCATCGGTTTTAACACCGTGGTTTCGTAACCAAGGAAAAATGAAAAGGCGGCCGGGAAAACCACGAAGTACGCGAAGGCGGCCCCAGAGTAAAATAGCAACGTCGCTATGATTATCGTTGGAAGGGCAAGCTTGCGCTCATGTTCCAGCAAACCAGGTTTGATGAACAGCCACATCTGGTAAAGAACCACAGGAAACGCAAGAAACAGCCCGACAACGAAGGCCACCTTGAGGTGTATGAAAAACGGGTCGGGTAAACCCGTGAACACCAACGAAGAATCCTTGGGCAACAGCTTCAGGATCGGGTCCGCTATTATGTTATACAGCCTCTCCTTGAAGCCGATGCATAATCCAAATCCGACAAGTATCGCAAGGACAGCCCGGATCAGCCTTGACCGAAGCTCCTCAAGGTGCTCGAAAAAGGACATCCTGACTTCATCCATGCTCTCGTGACTGTCTTGTTCCATCTATATCCTCAAAAAAACTTAAGCCGCTAAGCCTTATTCATACCTGATTACAGGTAACACATTCTCTCCGGGTCTAAAAGCATCCAGAATAAAATCCGCCCCTTAAGCGCGCCTATCCCGATACCATTTTTCAGTATAACTTAGCTAACAGATCAGTTACTATCTAAAAATTGGCCAATTTTCAAATCCGGATCAATCTTTCGTCAGCTTCGGACTCTCATGACCTCTTCTCTCGAAGATCCACGGCTCGGGACGCAGCCGTATGCGTCCAGGAACGTTTCGCCCCGCCTTACAGGCCGTTGAAAATCCACCACGCAACCCAACAATGCGCCGGCCATCATTTCGACACTGCTCCGCATCTACAGATCTGGATACTGTGACACATTCGCCCTGGAGACCAAAGATCCGTGGACTTCCATGCCCCGGATCTGATCCCCTTCCATAGGCTGGCGCCGAGGCTTTCCATGCTATGGCGCAGTCCCTTTCCAGAATGATGAGCTCAAGCTTTACAGACTCTCTGGCTGGAGCTATTTAATGCTGGAGACATTCAATGCTATGACTAGTCAATTCTATGACTTAGTCAGTGCTGCAGCTAGTCAATGCTATAATTATTCAGTGCTGGAGCCAGTCAACATCCGGAGCGGAGGCCGGATCTACTGTTTGAGTTTCAGGATAAAATCGTCCCAGCCATGTGGAATGACCTCAACACTACTCGGGAATCCATGGGCGCCTCCGTGTGTAATATCGACATTGAACGGGAAAAGGACCGGGCTGCGTGTTACCGATGAATACAGACCGGATCCGGATTCTGTCGAATGCAGGAGGGCCTCGAGGAGCAGGTTCGCAATCACCGGATCTGCTATTTCCTTTTTAGAGGCCGGTTTATAGGCTCCACGTTCTTTGGCCTGTTTGATGAATCCCCAATCGATGAAAGATTTGAGGACACTCCTGCCACCTTTTACAACAGTGGACCTTTGACCGAAGCGTTCCCTCAATCGCCTCTGCATTTCGACCGGAGTGGCCTTTCCCTGCAGCCGGAACAGACGCCCCATTATTTCAGCCACCGCAGCGCAGAACGGGTATGTGGCTAGCGCCATTACATAATTAATGCAGGAAACGTCGGATTTGGCATGTGACACATGGAACTGAACGCAGCGCCGGCGCAGGCCATCGATGGCAGGATCAGGCAGCGCCCACATCTTCAGGATAATGGAGATGGTCTTGTCACGGTCGTTACGTCTGGCTTCGCTTTTTGTGGATATCTGGTCTTTGAGTAGTTGGTTGAGATCGTGGCGGATTTGCCTGGGAGTATCTCCCCGGGTTACAAGATCCAGCGTAAAGCCCAGCCAGGATTGCCTGATAGTTTGATTAAAACCTATTGACGAATGTCGCGGCCTTCCCATCAGCTGCGCCCGACCCTGACGAAAGGAACAACAAGCTCCTCGAGCGACAGCCCGCCATGAGTCACAATACGCTCACCTACTGAGGCGAATGCGGTTCTACCGGATGCGAACAGGGGAAAGCAGTTTTCAGGCAAGCCAACCGGGTCCCACTCTATTGAATCCGGGAACCTGCTCTTGACCCTAAAGCGGGCTTGGGCATTGTCAAATATTCTGACTCTCTGGCCACGCACCTCAGCCTCGACACCCTCTGAAGGCCTCCCTATGCCGGTTGATTCGACATTGCCGTGATCAGAGGATATGTATACATCAAAACCGCTGTCCAGAGCTTTCCGGATTATTGACAGGAGATTTCCCTGCGAGGCCCAGAGCCTCACCTGATCCTGCATGCCCGCTAAACCAAGACAGGTCCCATGCATGATCGAATCGACCTGCGTCAGGACAAGCCCTGCTACACGGACCGCTGAATCTTCAAACATGGTGGAGGCCTTCGCCTCATCAATCGGCTGAACTGCCTTCTCGAAGCCAATCTCCGAGCGTTTGAGCCCCATCTCGGTCCAGATGGCCGTCCAGTGAGATTGTTCCCGTTCGGTTGAATAGACGGAAGAAGGAAAGAACATCGGCGCCTTCCCAGCAAACGCGCTTTGCCTCGAAAAAGAGGTGAGCGTAGGCGCCCATGCAAATACAGACTTTTCATCATAACGCAGTTCGGCAGTTTTGTCTTGTAATGTTCTGCGCGCCGCTATCCATTGATCTACGGCCATCCCGTCAACCAGTATGAACAGGATCCTCGTTTCAGGCTTTTCTTGAAGGGCCCTGGCGAGGAATCGGGGTATGTGGCTGACCATGACAGGCGGGAACGGGGCAACAGAGGCGAGACCCGAATAACGTTTATTGATCCACGCGTAAAATGTTTCATCCAGTCTGGAGCGCGCCGAACTTATTCGTTCGGCCAGGGCTTTCGGGATTGAGACATTTTCCGGGTTAATCAGAAGTGAGAGTTCTGCCCACCTGTATGCAAATCCCAGCCACTGAGCGCATCCGGCTTCGCTGTCCGGCATTGACGACTCGACATGCTCCAGAAGCAATCCCAGTTTGTGGAGGACCTGCGAGCCTTCAGAGTTGTTCACCCCTCTGGCCACCCATTCCGGCAGCGGCGTGTCAGGCTCCTCAAGGTCTATCGGTTTGAGCAGTCCTTCCAGAAAAAGGTTGTCCATGTAAACTCTCACATCATGGCTGTCGAAAGGCAGATCAGCCGGCCCGCCGTATTTCAGGACTGGCCCCGTATCTTCAGCGTCCCGCCCTGTCATCCGCGATGAAGATACGCCCTTTACAAATATCGGCCACCTCTCCTGGAGGAATTCAAAGAACGCGTTACGGCAGTCCAGTATCGTCTCCAGAGGCCAATCCCTGAAATTAGGGTTCTTTCCAAATTGTTCAATCAGGCGCCTGACCAGAATGTCAGGGATATCATAATTGGCAAGATGCCTGCTCAACAGGAACCTCAGCATGTCTTCAGGCTGTTTTACAAGTTCAGGCGCCACCAGGTAGACATGCCTGAGAATGAAGTCTATGGAGCCTGTTACGCTCAGCTTATCCGGCTTGTAAGTTGCGCAGGCATCGAAAAGTTTATCAAGCAGGTCCTTTGGAATGGCGGCCACAACCTGCGAGGATAGATCGGGGAACATTGAGCCCAGATCAAAAGAAAGACTCCTTGAGGATGAAACAATGTCATAAGGCAAACTTGCCGGGTCCGTCTGTGATGTCCGTATCAAAGGGATCTTGTCCGTCTTCAGGCCTGAATCCCACTTCGAACGATACCTGGATTCAAAAACGTAACGGAAATTCACATCATCATCGTAATTCACAAGGTCAAGGTTTTCCATGCGAATACCCGCTAGTATCTTCTCATCCAGTAATAGCCCATCCTGATCATACACCACCGTGGTCTCGCAGTTTGGCGTTGCAAGCCGCTGAAGTATACGTTTGCGCCAGTCAGTCATGACATCCCTTTTGTCTTCATGCGTTTTCACAGGACCTTCACTATCAACAGAGGACTGATCGTCGGTATCGGCCTGGATCTCCTCTCACAATTATCCCTCCAGAACTTCTCCTCATCCCGGATCTGACGTAACCTGTAGTTCCTTACCGTTTCCAGACCTATCTTCTCTATGGTCCTGCGACGTGATTGAAATGATTGCCTTACCAGCCTGTCTTCACGCTCATTAGCCGCGTCATGTTCGCTGAGTAGACTGTCATACATGGACTTACCCGCTTCCAGAGCCTGTTGATATGCCCGTCTGAAGATGGCGCCAGACTCCTCTACAGACATGTAGCCATCTATCTGGAACGCTTCAGATATAAGCTCCTCAAGAATTCTGTTCGCCGTCGGGATAAGGATCCTGCCGTCATCGTGTTCGAAAATCGGCGCTGTCCGGCGCTGAGTCAATTTGGCCTCTTCAAGCGCAATGATCCAGACGGACCACACGCCTGACACATCCGCTGAAACGCCGCCCAGCTTCAGGCATGGCACGCAACGGCCCTCGCTGAATTCGGCCGGACTCTGTATGAGCTTTCGTATATGCTCGTCCTCCAGTGAGAGGTAGGTCGCCGTAGGGCTCTTTGAGGCGTCTTTCGCGTTGAAGACCGCTTCTATCGATTGCACGTCACTATTCCAGGACAATCGCCATGCTCCCGCCTTGCGTTGTGCTTTCCCTCCGTTTGCGAGGACATGGTTGACTGTCATCAGTTCTACCCAGTATGGCAAAGGATGGTTGAGAAGGTTGCGCGCCGCGTGTGGATCTAGCTCCTCTGATTCAGTGAGTCTGGCTATGCTCTCCTGGTGTATCTCCGACTGCGTCCTTATTGCTGTAACAAGGCCCTCCACTGATTCCTCGAGAACTTCAGGATTGATTATTGCCCGGACGTAGAGGTCATCAAACAACTGCGCTCCCTGCGCCGAATCAAGCACATCCCCCGTCTTGTCAACCCCAAACTCCTCCAGTATCACTGCAAGCTTTTCTTCGAGGACTTCCTGAACCCGATTTTCAACAGAGCCTTTAAGTATGAAATTCAGGGCCTTGACGATTTTGGGCTGCCCTATCCTGTCAACTCGCCCTATACGCTGCTCAACCCGCATCGGATTCCACGGCATGTCGTAGTTTATGACCACATGGCAGAACTGAAGGTTAAGCCCCTCACCTCCAGCGTCTGTTGAAACAAGTATGCGAGCCTTTGTGGCAAAAAGCCTCTGGGCGTCGAGTCGTTCCTTCATGGTCATGGCGCCATTCAGGCCGACGACACTGAAGCCGCGTTCTGTCAGAAATTCCAGGAGCATCTCCTGGGTCGCGGTAAACTCGGTGAAGATCAGAGCTTTCAGATCCGTTTCGCTCTCTTCCTGCTGGAGCCTGTATAACCTCTCCAGAAGGGCTTCCGCTTTGGCGTCCGGGCCTATGGATATACATCGTGAGGCGGACTCCAGCAAAAGCTCAATTTCCGATTTCTCGATCTCAAGCGCTTCAATACGGGCGTTCAGCAGATTATCGAGCTGATCCTGGGCGTCCATGTCGTTCCAGTCGATCTCTGTCTGTTCCGCGTCCTTTATCTGCTGATGTTCTGAAGATACGTCGTTGACCACGGCAAGCCTGCGTTCGAGAGCCTGCTTGATCGCCATTGTGCCTGAAACCACCATCCTCTGCATGAGTATCATCAGGAACCCTATATAACTGCGCTTTTCCAGCATGGCCTGGTTGTAGCCCTCTCTCACGTATTCGGTCACGGCTTCATAGAGCCTTTTTTGCTCCTGATGACGCTGGTCATGCCATTCAACAGGGACAAGAGTTGTAACCCGCGGCCTGAAAAGCGGCTTGCCCTCAGCGTTTATCGCCTTGCGTTTCTCGGTGCGGATAATGTACGGCCCGATCTTTTCCCTGGTTACGCTACCAATATCCGGGAAGGCTTTGGGTTCGACGAGTGTCATGAGCCTGTGAAAAGAATCGGTCTTGCCCTGATGTGGAGTTGCGCTGAGTAGCAGGAAATTCGGGGCGGCGTTAGCCAGGCCGCTTCCCAGCTTGTACCTGGCCACCTGTTCACTGCTTCCTCCGAGACGGTGGGCCTCATCCACAACTACCAGATCCCAGCCCGCGCAGATCATGTCCTCATAACGCCGCGCATTGTGTTCCGCTATCTTGCCGGCGCTCCAGCCACGTCGCCGCTCCAGAGGTTTTACCGAGTCCATCGGGACAACTATTCGGTTGAACATGCGCCATGGATTCAGCATGCCCGGGTCGTCCTCCGATACAGTCGGTGGGCCGAGCCTGACACGCTGGCCCGACTGATGGTCCTGCGATGCGCCTAACAGACCGTGAATGCTCTGAATCTCATCCGGAGTAACAAGCTTGAATTCCTCGTTGAAATGGGCGCGCATCTCGGTCACCCACTGAGACGCCAGACTTTTGGGAGCAATCACCAGGATGCGTTTTGCAAGACCACGAAGCTTGAGTTCTCTCATGACCAGACCGGCCTCGATCGTCTTGCCCAGTCCGACTTCGTCTGCGAAAAGGTACCTTACCCTTTCATTGGACATCGCCCGGGTTAGAGCGCGAAGCTGATGCGGAAGTGGTATTACCGAAGATGTTATTGGGGCCAGGAGCGTGTTCTGACTGAGAGAATCGGATATCCTGGCGACCGCTGCCATCTCTATTATCCCGCTTTTCGTGATGTTGAGGTCACTATCCAGCTTCCGGAGACGGTCGCTCGCTACTCGGGCCACCTCGTTCAGCCCAGGCAGATAAACAAGACTTGTTTCAACCCCCCAGAGTGTCTCACTCTCTATTACCCGGCAAATCTGGTTGTGGTCCCGGCTGAAGAGCCATGCTTCGCTATTCATGATCCCGCTCTCCTTACCGTGACAATCTCATCGGCCCATCCATACGGACAGCGCCTGAACGAGCCTGTAGCAGTGTCTATGAGACCCGATCGAAAAAGAACTGTCGGCACGGGCGACAAATCTGATTTTTCCCTTTTCCCCCGCATCTGAGTTTATATCTCCCCCCTATCCTTCCTTCCTCGTCAGGGCCTGATCGTACCACATCACCAGCTTGTCATCCTCCTGCAGAACAGTCTCCGGAAGGCGTTTGCCAACAGCCAGTATCGTGTCATAATCGCGTTCCTGGTAAGCTTTCCTGAAACCCGCCCTGATCGCCTCTAGCCTGAACACCCTGAGCTTTTGTGTTGCGCCTTTTCTGGAGCCTCCCGCCCCCGAACCGTTCCTGTACTCCTCGAACTCCCTGAGCAAAGCCTTCTCCCGGACCTTCTCAAGGTCTATCTGACGGTTCGGGTTCGGGACATACCACCTGTCACGGGCAGCCCCCAGAAGTGTCGCATCCTCGGTCAAAAGATCAGACCCCACTCCGTTCTCACCCAGCATCGGACGGTAAATCTCCGAACGCTTCAGCCAGGAGACTATCTGGGATGGTATCGCGCCTTTTCCGTCATACCTGATGAAACTCTGCTCCAGTAACTCCATCAGTTCCAGAGGCTTCTCACGCTTCTGCCACCCCCCGATCTCCTTCATGAACATCGGGTGTATTTCCTGGAATGTCATGGGCTTGTTTGTAAGCTTCTGCCGCAACCACTGTATGGCCGTCACCTCATCCATTACGAACAGGGCAGGCTGCGCTATCGAAGGGTTGGACATGCGCTTGCGGTCATACTCCACCAACTGCTCCGGCAGAAACCACATGCCGTCTCGCTCGGAATACCTCTGTGAAAGACCCGCATAGAACTCAGCTGCGGACAACGGAACACTAACCCCCCTCTGAACATGGAACGCAACCATGCGATCAAAAAGAAGATAATTCTGTCGCTCCACCACCGTCTCGATTCG
>CAZIVV010000290.1:0-1923 GCA_964542775.1 uncultured Desulfomonile sp. | reverse complement strand
GAAGTGCCTCTTTCGATACCCTTTGGCTCTGAGCAAAAAGACGAGGTCGTATTCGACTTTAAAAATGTAGGGTCGGTAACTGAAAAATTGTTTCAGATGAAGGAAGGAGACAAGATTGGATTGAGAGGCCCTTACGGGCGTGCCTTCCCGTACGATACTCTTAAGGGTAGGAACCTGATCTTTATTGGTTCCGGAGTTGCCATGGCACCACTTAGAACAGTCATTGAGCCTGTGCTGAGAAATAATGATGACTTCAAGCAGGTCTATATTATGGCGAGCGCTCTAAGGTACGAAAAGCTCCTTTATAAGGAAGAAATGAAGGAGTGGGCTAAGGTGCCAAACTTTAGAGTTAAGTATGCACTGAAAGACCCAACGGATGAGGTCGAAGCATTCAGTGGCTTTGTAAATGATATGTTGCCTGATTTGGATCTTGATTGGCCAAACACAACTGCACTCTTGTGTGCATCACCCGAAAGGATCAAGAAACTTGCAAGAGATTTAATGGATCTAGGGATGAAGCCATCAGATATACTTGTTACTCTTGAAACCCACATGCGATGTGGCGCAGGTAAATGCGGCCATTGCAAGGTAGGCAGCCACTACATGTGCGTAGATGGACCTGTCTTCACCTATGAAGAAATGATGGCATTGCCACCAGAATATTGATTTCAAAAAGAGAACTCGGACGATTTATAATCAGCCGAGTTCTACTCTTTCATATTATTTTAATTAGCACCCTGGAAAAAACAACTACCCTCAGTGCATTATCTCTTTATACCACTCATAACAATCAACGCAATGTCATTATCGGTATCCGAACCTAAAAATTCAAGATCGTTGAATCCAAGATTTTCCTTTGACCACTCTGCCCAAGATCGCCATATTTTCTTTGGATCATCCATATCATAACAAGCTTTAATCTCAACGATTCCTGTCTTTTCCCAAAGGTGTCTCCACCAACTCTTGCTGTGGAAGCTGAACATCTCATTATCCCAGTAGTCCTTAAGAGTATCAGGATAGCCCTTCTCAAATTCTCTATTAAAACCTGGTACTACGATACCAAATTGACCGCCACTCTTAACCAACTTTGAGAAGGTGCATGGAAAGTACAGTTCATCAGCTCCATAATACTGGTAGCTGTCTATTGAAATTGCGACATCGAAAAATCCCTCTGCGTATGGAAGTGCATGGGCTTCTGCATGAATAGGGTAAACCAGATCCGATACGCCTGCATCCTCAAATCATTTTAGATTATCTGTTGCACTTATCCATAGGTCGTTTGCAAATACCGTTACGCCAAACTCCTTCGCTAAAAATACTGAAGTAATGCCCTTCCCACACCCCATATCAAGTACCTTCATTCCAGGCTTCAACTCCAGACGCTCACATAATTCCTCAAGGAGCCAAAGAGGATTGGGTCCCATCCAGTTTTCGCTGACCCATTTTTCGTCATATTTTTCAGTTCTAGAATATTTCTTCATAAAGCTATCCTCCTTTGTACCAGAAAGGCCTATTTTATGCTTTTCTTGAAATCAGCAAGTAAGAAAACGGTCTTAAGCATTTCATCCGAGTCTAAGTCGAATGTTATTGGAAAGTACTTAAGCTTTCCCATTTGATTTGAATCAGCTACCATTAGATTGACGTCATCACCAAGTTGAAGATTGTATATGTCTGCACGTGATTTTTCAGGGACATAAAAGGTCACCTTGAAAAAACCATCCCAAATAGAAAGCCAAAAAACTGTTGTCTCGTTTTGACCTCCTCGAATTCCGGTCCATTTATGAAGTCCCTTAGCCAACCAAGCCTTTCCATCGTTGTAGTATCTCCATGATACTTGTATATCTAGGTTTGAAAGCTCATTTGCAAACTTAGTGTATGTATCGTATGCCCCACCAAGGGCCTTTGAAATAACATCGATTGAAG
>CAZIVV010000289.1:0-4656 GCA_964542775.1 uncultured Desulfomonile sp. | reverse complement strand
TTTTTATTGGTAATGATCATTTCGTGTTTTTCCACAGCCGCATTTGCTGATGATTTAAGTGTGTTTGCTTACAGGGATGACTACCAGACAGAAGCAAGGCCCGGTATGTGGACTTTGAGGATTCAGTTTAATAAGCCGGTGTTTGGAAGCAACCTGGCCCAGGCGTTGACGGTCAACACGGGAGGGCATTCTATTCAGACCGAATTGCTGGACACCCAAGGCAGGAAATTTGGAAATGACGGGCTCACCGAATTTCATCTTGTTCCAAAACAACCAGTCGCGGCTCTTGCTCCAGTCATATTGAAGATCAGGAAAGGTTTTACCGACACCTCCGGTCGATCCAGACTAGGCAAAGAATTCTCATACACATTCTTGCCGGCCCAGGAAGTCTCAGTTACGGAAGTTGAGCCATATTACAGCAACAAGAAGGACAGAGGCATTCTGGTAACACTCTCGGATTTTGTAGAGAAAAGCGACATAGAAAAATCTCTTAAAATTCAACCTCATGTTTCAGGAGTTAAATTCACCAGAGACAATGGCCGTAAGTATAAGATTTCGGGAGACTTCAAACTTAATGAAAGTTACACCCTGGAATCTGTGGCCACATCTGTAAATTCGGGTCGCTCCATCATGGAGGCGAACAAATTTTCATTCAACGGTCCTGGCCTTACCAGGCAAATTACCAGTCAGACGACCGCAAATGTGGTTGAGCTAAAAAGTCGCCAGTTGTTCCCCTTACAGGTTTCAGGGGTGACTACCATGAGGGCTGAGTTAACCCGAATTCCGGCCATCATGGTTCCGGACCTGTCGGACATTGTGGCGTCCGGAGAGGCGCCTAACGATGAGGTCTGGAAATGGGTCAGGGACACTTACAAGACTCTGGACAGTAACGGTTTTGTTAAAAAACAGTTTCTTGGCGAAATTCAGTCCAGTTCCGATGCCTTTTTCTCTTCTGAATCCAGGGATAAAACGCGCCCCTATTCTTTACCACTGGCTTTTCGCAAGAATCGTGAACAGGGTGGAGCGTGGTTGTTGCAACTCAGCGATCCGGAAAACCTGGACACCCCAAAATATAACCAGCTTGTTCAGATCACAGATATGTCCATAAGCTACAAACTTTCCTTAAAATCTCTACTTATATGGGTGACTTCGATCAATGAAGGCTTACCGGTTCCCGGTGTTGACCTGATGGTTCGAGGCAAAGGGGAATCGACTTTTTATATTGGCAAGACGGACCAGAATGGATTGCTGACGCTCAAACAGAATGGGAAGGGCGAGAACGTATCAGATGAGGACGGCTCAAAAATAGGCAAGAGCCAGACAGTCGAATTACCGGAACTGACTTGGGTGATAGCGGCCACGGAAAATGACTCCAGCGCCATCAAACTTGACAACTTCCGGATCAAGCCATTTGTCTGGAACAGGCAGGACGAGTCTTCATCGGCGCCGGCTACTGAAACGGGATACCTGTTCACCGAACGTGGAGTCTACAGACCCGGGGAACCTGTCAATTTCAAGTTTGTAGCAAGAATATATGATAAAGACCGGATACTTTCACCAAAAGGGGAAAAGGTAAAAGCGGAAATTATCAGTCCCAGAGGGGACGCTCTTTATTCAAAAGAGTTGACACTGAATGAATATGGATCATGTTATGACCAATTTCAATCTCAGTCTTACATGCCTCTGGGCACATATACCATCAACACTTCGCTCCTCAACAGGAACCAGAAATCAAAACAGTTTTCGCAAACTTTTCTGCTGCAGCAATTCAAGGAACCCAGACACAAAGTCTCCCTAAATGTGAAGACTGAGGACAAGAAGGCGCAGGACTACGTTGGCCTTGATGTCGCGGAGGAGTATCTCCTGGTCGATGTTGACTGCGGTTATTATGCCGGAGGTCCGGTTCGTAACGGGAGAGTAAGGTGGAAAGTAGACCTTGTTCCGGCGCACAATAAAGTCAAGGGTTACGATGACTTCTTTTTCGGTAACTCAAACACCGAATCCCGGTTCCTGGAATCAGGTGAGTCGAATCTCGACGGATATGGGAAATTACTTGTAAGAATTCCACTTGATACCAGGCTATTGACCGGAATATACGGTGTCAAAGTTTCTGTGACCGCATTGGACATAGACGGTGAGCCGGCCACCGAAGTCATGACATTCAACCCCAAACCCAAATATCTCGTAGGCCTATCAGAACATCCCGACCAGGTCCAGTCAGGCTATGTCGGTCAACAGAAATTTGTGGTTCTAGGGCCTGACGGCAGTCCGGTCCCACAAGCTCCAGTTCAGATCACATGGCTTCAAAAGAGATACCTTTATCTTCAGAAACGTGACGATCAGGGGAACATGGTAGACTCTTGGGAAGAGGGATGGATGAAAAACTTTTCCAGTTCCCAGTCAACCACCGATGGACAGGGCGTGTTCCAGGTTGAGCTTAACCAGCCTGGCGATTACATGGTCAATGTCACTTACGAGAAAGACCAGGTCCGATATGCGAGCCAGACCACATATTCGGTGGGATGGGAGGATTATGAGCGTTGGATGAGGAACCAGGGGCCAGGACTCAGTAAATCCTTCGGCGACATTGTCCTTTCACTTAATCGTAAAGAATATCAAAACGGAGAAACCATCAATGCTTCATCCACCGCTACAAAACCGGTCAGAAAGGTTCTGGCCACGATAGAGCGTGATGACGTTCTGGAAGCAAAAGTGGTTGACGCCGACCAGAAAAATATAAACTTCAGTTTTCCCGTTTCGGAAAAATTTAGACCGAACGTTTTCGTAGGAGCCTTAGCTCCGTCAGGTCGAAAGGGATTTCCACTTTATTACAACCAGGCGGATACCGATATTCCAGCGATTTACAGCGGTTATGCGAATGCCGGTGTGCGGTCGGAACTCAGAAAGCTAAAAATTGAGATCCAGCCGGGAATGAAGGAACTGAAAGCCAAGCCCGGAACCAGTCAGTCAATTGATATTGTGGCTACGGATTACAAGGGCGCCGGCGTAAAATGTGAAATGGCCGTTTGCGTGGTAAATGAGGCCGTGCTCGCCCTGACCGGTTTCAAGACACCGGACCTGTCATCCCTTGCCGATTTCAATCTGGCTCTTTCAGTGTTCACCGGAGATCTTAGAGTGGGGCTTGTGTCGCAGGATCTCCTGAAGATTCTCCAGGCCAGGCCTGTCACCGGCGGAGGGGTCGGTTCCGGACTTGTCACTCCGAGTCTCCGGAAGGACTTCCGCCCAGTAGCCTTTTACAGCCCTTCCGTGATAACCAATGACTCAGGGGAAGCCAGAGTCAGCTTCACCCTCCCTGACTCCACCACTGCTTACAGGGTCTATGTCGTCGCAGCCGATCAAACCAACGGATTCGCTTCTGCGCAAAAGAATCTGGTGGCCTCCAAAGAGTTTTCACTGGAGCCATCAACGCCACGTTTCCTATGTCATGGTGACAAGGCGGCTTTCCCGATAATCGGCGCCAACGCTACCGACTTCCCTGGGATGGTGAAGGTCAACGCAAGCGCTTCAGAAAACTTTAATGTCAAACTGAAAAAAGATTCTTTCGAGGTTCCATTACAATCCAACGCCTCAACCACGGTTTATGTTGAAGCAGGTTCCGGAATTGACGAAGCCAAGGTGGTTTTTACCGGTCAGCTCAAATCCGCTGATGGGACTTATGAAGACGGAATTGAAAAGAAAATCCCGATTTCGTCGAAGCTCGGCGTGATCAATTCTTCACAGATCGGAGCATTCACTGCAAAGACCGATTTAAAGGTCGCATTTCCTGATTACGTAAAGGCTATGGATCGAGCGGAACTCACAGGTAAATCCTTCAACGCTTCGTTGGACCTGGGTTTAACTGACTGGGCCCGAATCTCACCGAGTCTGAAATATCTCATGACATATCCTTTCGGTTGCATTGAACAGACCAGTTCTGCTGTTTTTCCCCTTGTTGCTATCAAGAACCTTGTGACTCAAGGGGTTATACCCGAAATCAAACCAGAAGACCTGGATAGGTTCGTCAAATCGGGCGTCGAAAGAATTCTGTCCATGCAGTTGTCATCAGGCGCTTTCTCCTATTGGCCCCGGCAAAACTCCGCCTCCTTCTGGGGTTCCGTTTATGCCGCTTTCGCTCTGGAAAAAGCCGGGCAGGTGGGGTACGACGTGCCTCAGGCAAGCATTCAGAAGGCTCTGAAATATGTTAGGGACAATATTTTCAAATCGGATGCGAAAGCTGACAACAATGAACAGGAATGGATAAAAGGTTGGGCAATTCTCACACTGGCTGAAGGCAAGTCCTTGTCACATCAGGATTTCGAGCCCATATTCAAGAACTACGGATCGGCGGATGAGGAAACCAAAGCCTTGTTGTTGCTTACTGCCCAGAAGATAGGTTATCTCCCTCCGAAAAAACTGGGAGCTGAACTCAAGGCCCTTAAGATTTCAGATCAATCCGTTTATTCGGGACTGAAAGGATCGGTTTCACGAAAACAGGCCGCCCAGTTGATGGCCACTGTTGCCATAGAAGGACACTCAGCCTCGGCTGATAATGTTGCGGCAAAGCTCATAAAGGGCCTGAGACCCGATGGAAGTTGGGGATCCACTGCCGACTCCGGATGGAGTTTGATTGCGCTGAG
This sequence comes from uncultured Desulfomonile sp., assembly GCA_964542775.1. Lineage (GTDB taxonomy): Bacteria > Desulfobacterota > Desulfomonilia > Desulfomonilales > Desulfomonilaceae > CAITZA01. Next base: position 19 of record CAZIVV010000289.1, on the reverse strand, counting down.
TGACTACTACAAGTCCAGG
>CAZIVV010000288.1:0-1712 GCA_964542775.1 uncultured Desulfomonile sp. | reverse complement strand
TCCGCCTGGAGGTGATCGGCTCACGCGAACTCGCCGAACGCATCGCCAGTCACCTGCAGGCGCGCTACTACGCCAACTACGCCATGGTCTGCTACCTCGCCGAGGTGCAGGTGCTGCGCCCGGAAAAGTTCTGAGTCAGCGCACGTCCTGCAGGGGCCGGGTACTGATCAGGCCCTCGCGCAACTGCCGGGGCGTATTGCCAAAGGCATCCCGGGCATCCAGGTCTGCGCCACGCGCATCCAGCTCGCGGAGAATATCCAGGCGCTGAAACAGCGCGGCGTACATCGCCGGGGTCTGCCCGGCGTGGTTGCGCTGGTCGGTGGCACAGCCCGCCTGCAACAGGCGTCGGGCAACGCGCAGCTCACCCTTGAAGATCGCCCCCATCAGCGCGGTGTTGCCGCGCCGGTCGCTCAGGCACGGATCGGCACCGGCCTGCAGCAGCCGCTCCACCGCCGCCAGGTGGCCATGGTAGGCGGCGAAGATCAGCGGCGTGAAACCCTGCGGGTCCTGGCTGTCCAGGTCATAACCCACTTCGATGAATTCCTCCAGCACGGCCAGGTCACCCTGCCGCGCGGCATTGAACAGATAGGCCTGCAACTCGCGACGCAGCTCGCCATGGGCATCGCCGGGGGTGGCTGGCTGCGCCTGCAGCAGGCTGCTCAACAGCAGGCCGGCACACAGGCCGAACACTCGGTAGCGCATAGTCGGTCTCCGCAAAACAGCGGGCCAGCACGGCCCGCCAAAAAACCATGCCCGCCGAGCAATTCAGAGAAACGGGCATGGGGGTTGCGCGGGATCGGCCGGGCTGCACGCCCGGCCAGGCTTTACTCCTGCAGCTGTGCCGCCAGGGCCTGCACGCGGGCGAGCTCGCCCCCGGCCACCTTGGCCAGGCGCTTGCCGTAGTCGGCATCGGCCTTGTAGAAGAACGACAGCATGTGATGCTTGGCTTCGTCGTCGGCTTCGCTCAGCGCGCCGCCCAGGGTGGCGATCAGGTCAGCCTGCTCCTTGCGGGTAAAGGAGCGATACAGCTCGCCGGCCTGCTTGAAGTTCTGCTCCTTGTAGATCTTCTGCTGCTGGGTCGTGCCCTGCAGCGGTAGCTGCTGTAGCGTGCCGCAGCCTGTTGCGGACGCGGCTCGTTGCGGCTCGGCTCGTAGTTCACTTCGCCACGGCGCTGGCCGGCATTCATCGCGCCATCCTGGTTGTGGTTGTGTACCGCCACCTTGGGCTGGTTGATCGGCAGCAGCATATGGTTGGCACCCAGGCGGTACAGCTGGGTATCCGAGTAGGCAAACACGCGACCCTGCAACAGGCGATCTTCGGACGGCTCGATGCCGGGAATCAGGTTGGCCGGGGCCATGGCGACCTGCTCGGTTTCCTGGAACACATTGTCCGGGTTGCGGTTGAGCACCAGGGTGCCGATCTTCCGTTCGGGTACATCCGTCCAGACCTTGGTGGCATCCAGCGGGTTGTAGTCGAACTGCGCCAGCTGCTCGGGCTTGAGCACCTGCAGGTAAAGATCCCAGCGCGGGTAGTCGCCGGCATTGATGGCGGCAATCAGGTCACGGGTCATGTGGTTGAAGTCCTTGCCCTGGACCTGCTCGGCTTGCGCCGGGTCGTGGTTCTTCACGCCCTGCAAGCTCTTCCAATTGAACTTCACGTAGTGGTAGTCACCCTGGGAGTTGACCAGCTTGTAGGCATGCACGGAGCTGCCA
>CAZIVV010000287.1:0-27391 GCA_964542775.1 uncultured Desulfomonile sp. | reverse complement strand
GATTCCCACCAGAGCGCCGTGTTCATCCAGTATCAGTATGCTCCTGTGACCAGCCTCAGTACATTTGCCTCGCTCAGTTGAACAGTAAATTGTCCTCAACATCGGGACGGCGCTTGACAGAGTGTCATCGGACCTGGCGACCGCATAATTTGATATAGGTATCATGATGTCTCTGACTTTTATCTCTGAAGGCATTGATATCTCCTTTCACCGGAATAAAGTTATTGAAAGATTTTCAACGGAACCCGGTTCGCTAATGGCCGCCTGTCCCAAGTATCCCGCTGGCCGCTACACTCAGAATTACCGCTTCCAGCAATGCCAGGAACGCATAAACCTTGTCGTTGTTCCTCCAGAGGGTCGGAATTATGACGAGGAAGCACACAATTGTTATGCCGGCAAGCAATGCAATGCCGATGAAATTGAGGAAATCCGAGAATCCAAGCAAACCGACCCAACTCCAGCCAGGGTGAACATTGGCCTTATTCAGGTATTCCGACACACTCATCGACCAGTAATTGGGAATTTGTTCGACGGGGATGTACGGTTTTATTATTCCAAAGACATAGATCACGTATGTGACCAGTATTAAACATAGTCCGAAAAGCATTCCTTTTTCGAGGACCCTGGCATAAAGAACCTGCTCTGGTCCAGCTTCCAGCGATTTATGTGAATGATCTGACATCGATAATCTCCTTCCAGCTCAGTAGCGTTTCAGATAGCTCTTCCCTGAGGCATCAGAATCCAAGCCCTTTACTCAATGCTTTCAGCCCCGCAAATCCCAGCATACCTATGACTATCCACCGGACCATTCCCGGTTTCGCTACCTTCAGAAGCCTCACTCCGACAAAAGACCCGGCCATGATGCCTATCAGTGAAGGAACAACCATCATCGGTATGACACATCCCTGGTTCATGTATATCCAGGCTGCCGACGTATCGGTGATTGAAAGCAGAAACTTGCTCGTGGCGACACTGATCTTCAAAGGAGCCCCCATCAGAAGGTTCAACACAGGCACATTCGCCCAGCCGGCCCCCAATCCAAACATTCCGGCCATTATACCTATGACCACAAACAGGACCAATCCCTGCCATGTTCGGTGAATCTTCCAGTCGATTACCTCTCCGGTGCTAGCCTCCTGGTAGACACCATATATTCGCAATACTGATGATATGGGATCCGCTTTGGGGACATCAGGAACCGCTGACTTTTTAGATGTCAGCATGAGCACGCAAATGCCAAGAATTGTAGCGCCTAAAGCAATCTGAACCACCTGAGTCGGCAGGGCCAGACCTACCATAGCCCCCACTATGGCGAACGAACTAGCTATCAGGGCAACCGGAATAGCTAGCCTGAGACTCGCCAGGTTCATTTTCAGCAGTCCGGGCCCCGCTGCAAGCGCGCCTGCAAGCGCTACCAGCAAGCCAGCCCCTCTCACAAAGTCCAGGTGAAATGGAAAGAAACCGCTGATTATGGGCACAAAAAGGACTCCTCCACCAACTCCACCCAAAACAGCTGCCACTCCCATAACGAAAGTTACCACCAAGAGTATGATTGGCCAGATCCACCACGCCATGGTTCCGGAAGCCTCCAGATTCGCTCCCGAAGCTTCGCAATACCCCAATCCACTCATGACATGAACCGACAATAAGAGCGCCAGGATAAACCAGCTCATTTTACCGGTCTTTTTCATAATATACTCCTGTAATTAACTCAAGTTTACTTAAGAACGGTCTTCGACTATGCATTCAACAATTAATTGTGTCCGGTAAGCTCCTTTCAGGCTCTTACTCTCAGCCCTGTCAGTGACTTCAGGGACACATCGGGTTATTTGTTAAAAGCTGTGTGACTGACTTCGTTAACTCAAACCTTCTATTTTACGGGTGATTCAGGCTGACACCTGACTGGTAGTGGTTTGACAGTACGGATACCTGACATCTAAAAACTGTCATGAACCGATTGTCTGCGACAGAACGTCTTTTCCCTGTTACCAGCCTCTGGACACAACTATCTTGTCAACCTCAGCCTGTTTTATTCTGTTCTCGTGATCTTCTTTTCTTTTGTAAGCTTCGTTCAGTTTCTTCTGTAAGCCTTCTATTTCAGTAGGTTTTAACAGGTAATCGTAAGCTCCCAGCTTCATTCCGGCTATGCCGGTTTCGACGGTTCCGTGACCGGTCAGCATGATGACTTCAGTCAAAGGCCTGATCTGCTTGATTTCTTTCAGGGTGGTGATACCATCCTTTCCAGGCATCATTACATCCAGCAGCACGACGTCAACATCCTCAGCCGTCACCAGAGAAACTGCCTCAGAGCCATTGAAGGCCTTTTTAACGTTGAAGCCTCGAGCTTCCAGTCGTTCAGCCAAAAGCTCGACAAAATTTTCTTCGTCATCGACAATGAGAACCTTGACAGTCATTTGAACCTCCAGCTTGCGTTAGCGCTTCTTATTCTTGTCCATCAATTCCCTGGCTGTTCCAAATTCTCCCTCTTCAGCAAAAGCGGCCGCAACCATGGATTCCTGCAGTTTCTTTTCGTAAGCGGCCTTGAGGACCTTCATGAGTTTTTCTATTGGGACAGGTTTTCTGAGATAATCGAAAACACCGAGTCTTCTCGCTTCAGCCTCGTCTTTTTCGGAACCATGCCCTGTGAGCATGACGACCTGAACTCCGGGATAAGCTTCGCGGGCCCTTCTGAGGACTTCCATTCCGTCCATGCCGGGCATTTTGAGGTCGAGTAGCATTACATCAGGGGCGTCTTTTTCGAGTATTTCGAGGGCCTGTTCACCACTCAGGGCAACATTGGATTCGAGGTTGCGCATCTTTACACGTTCATCAAGAGTCCGTACGAACTCTTCCTCGTCATCAACCATAAGAACCTTAAATTCCTTCATAATATCCTCCCAAAAACTTTCGGTTAAATACTTCTGACGGTCTAAGCGCTTCAGAAAAAATACTTTTTATACCTTCCATGAATCTGTCAACCGGCTGCGGCAAACGGCGGAAGGCGCTCCCAGGGATCTAGTATGAAACATCCAGATTACTCAACTCGAGGCCCAACACCCCGGACTCCGGATGAAATAAGACCTTGGCGTTAATTGAGGCCGCAGTAGATTCCAATTCGTCCAACACGTCAGGAGAACTAGCTTTAGCAGACCAGTCCCGGTTTAGGGCCTCAGACTGCGGACAGAATTCGATCAGAACTTTTTTGTCTTCTTCAACTTCAGCCCTTATGGTTATGTTTTCTCCGGGCTGAACATGATTCATCAGTGTCTCCATGGCCTGAAATACAAGCATTCTGGTTGTCACGGGTTTACAGGTTAACAGGATGATGTGTGGTGACGGTTGAATCAGGAACGTGACCTGGTTTGCCCTGGCTATGCGTTGAGAAAGCGCCACGATCTGTTCGAGCAGTTCCAGAACATTCTCGGTGGCCGATTCATGGTCAGGCGCATGGGCAAATCGGTTGAGAAGCGTTGAAACCTCATCACCTCTGACAACCTGATCTTCTATGTTTGACAATATTTTGAGGAACCTGTCCCTGTATTTAAATGAATCATCATCGATCATTCCGAGAAAATCAGCCATAAGTCCGCTGGATTCCCTGATTATGGCCAGCACATTCTTTATTTCATGGGTTGCAGTAGCGGTAATTTTTCCACTGAACAAAATCTCTTTCACTTAAACACCCTCACTGTAAGCCTATTTCTTGGTAGCCAAACGGATCTTTTCGATAAGTTCCTCTATTTGGAGCGGCTTCATGAGATAGTCATGGGCCCCGTTCTTCATGCCGGCTATTCCTTCAGTGGTCGAGCCTATGCCAGTCAGCAGAATGACCGGCACACCGGAAAACAGCTCCGTGATTTTGCCCAAAACCTGAAGGCCACTCATGCCAGGCATCATGATATCCAACACCACAACATCGGGCTTGTCCGCCGCCATCAATTTCAGAGCCTCTTCCCCGTCAAAGGCAGTTATGGTCTGAATACCCCTCATTCTGAGACGTTCTGCCAGGGTAGTGGCAAATTCCTGTTCATCGTCCACCAGCATCACCTTTAGGCTTGCCATGTTAACTCCCGAATGATTCTTGATGTTTTTTGGGTAAGTAAACGGTGAACCTTGTCCCTTTGCCGACTTTGCTTTGGACATCTACCGAGCCACCAAGCTTTTTGACCAGCCCGTATGTGATCGACAATCCCAGGCCTGTTCCCTTTCCGGCCTCCTTTGTTGTAAAAAAAGGCTCAAAAACACGTTTAAGAGTTTCTTCTGACATCCCGTGACCGGTGTCCTGAATCGTAACCCCTATTGATTCTTCGTCCCTTTCAAATGTCGCCACAGATAGAGTGCCTCCGTCATCCATCGCCTGCAACGCATTGTTGAGGATGTTCAGAAATACCTGCTGCAACTGACCACGGTCGGATTCTATCCTAGGCAACTCCTTGGCAAAATTCGGGTTCAACTTGATGTTACGGTACAGAGCTTCCTTCTCAAGAAATCCAATAGTCTCACCCATCACATTGTTGACATCCAGAACCTGTATTTCTACGTCCATACGTCGGGCAAATCCGAGAAGACGGTGAGTAATCGCCCTGCATCGTTCTACGGAACCGATGATGGCCCCGACAGGCCCCAGAAAACGCTCTTTTTCACGAAAGTCCGGAGTAAATTCTATCAGGTCTTTCATTAAACCGGCCTTTTCGTTTATTACCGCCAGAGGATTGTTTATCTCATGAGCTACTCCAGCCGCCAGCCTGCCTATGGAAGACAGTTTGTGGCTATGCTCCATCTCCTTGAGCGCCAGCGCCCTCTTGTCATCCGATTCCTTCATCCGGTCAAACATCGATTTGGTCAACTTGAGCACAACTACCACTATGACACTTACACTCAGCAGAAAAACCACCAGCAGATCGGCCTTGAGCGTATACCACGCCTTCATTACCTGGGCTTGCGGTTTTATGAGCATGAATATGAAATTGGCTGAGGGAAAAAAGGCGTATGTCAGGATGATCTCCCGACCTTTCGGATCAACTCGCTCAACTACCGTAGGCTCATAGCTGACCGAAGGTATGCATGGACATTTTTCCAGAGCCTGACCATAATATTTCGAATTGGTCTGAAGGATACCTTCCCTGTTGACCAGAAACGCGTCACTCTCTGGATCAAGGCCCATCGAGGCAATCAGTTCGTCAAGCTTGCCGGTGTTTATCGTCGCCCGGACTATCCAGGATTTGCCATTCTCCGGTAAATGCTGCACCGCCAAGGCTATGTGAGGAAAACGCCTGTATCCCTTGAACACGTCACTGACATAGGTCCCGTTGACCCGAACCTGCTCGAACCAGCCCTGCTCAGAATAATTCTTTCCCTGAAGCTGATACGGTCCGGCATAGCTCACCTGAACCCCCGAGCTGTCTATCAGCCCAAGATCCACGAATCCTTCGAACTCCCTCTTGAGCACCCTGAATATACGATTAAGATTGGCCTCGTCCGCAAGCTGCTCGAAAGTGTAAGCCGAGGCAATGAAATTCACAGTGGCCAGACGGTTGGCAAGGAACAGCTCTATGGAATGCTTCGCCTTGTTCACCAGAACCTTTTGAGGCGCAACTATCTCATCCTTGAGCACAGACCGGTATTCGTAATAATTGATCACCGTCATCAATCCCAAAGGGACCAAGGTGATCAGAAGCATCAATATGGTCATGTTCCTTCGGATCAGATTGTAAGGAATTGGCGCATTCTCATTTTCCGGAATTTCCGCTAATCCCGAAAAGAATTGACGAATTGTATGCTTCAAGTCCATGGACAGCCTCGTTGTGCGTTCCAGCAGGCTCAGTCGGATTTAGACGAATCCTAATTTATATTGTACAACTTTTCTCATTGAATAGATCCATAACTCTGTCTGCGTAACCAAAGTATAGCGCATTAACGTTTCAAACTGAAACATTAAAATTGAGTAGATGGAACAAAAAACGTTTTATTTTGGAACATGTTCCCCCCGGCTCAAGATTCCCTGAAACAGCACAAGACTCCAAATACACATAAACTACAGTTCTATCAGTGCTTTATCAGTCAGACCGGCCTCACGCGCAGCGCGCTGGATTGACATCAGCGCGCGTTGAAGGTACTCTACCGACGTAAATTTGGATTACGTCTCATGTAGAAGAGCAAAAAATTGGCGAGAATAGTATTTGGCGTCATGGGTGACGCCATGGGACATATCACCTTTTCTTCGATAGTGGCTTCGCTTTTGCCGGAGCACGATTTTCTTTTTATGGGAGGCGGCAGGATAAAACAGATATCGGCGTTGGGTTATGATACCGTTGAGATTCCCATGCTGTCGACCTACTATTCCAACAACCGTGTAGACATCAGATCGACTGTGTTAAATGGGGCGAAAATCCTTTTCAGGCGAGGATCAGCGCTAGGTTATGTCGAGGACGTCATGCGGGATTTTTCACCGGATGTGGTTCTTTCCAACTACGAATATTTCACTCCGTTGGCGGCGTCCCGCCTTGGTATACCCAGCATAAGCGTTGATCACCAGCACATACTCACCGAATGCGAGTGGCCGGTTGATCCCGGCGGTTTTTTGGGTCGCTTGCTGCTTGTGGCGCCCCTGAAGCTCATGTATAGCAACGCCGACAAATACATCATAACGTCATTTTTCAATCTTGAACCCAAGGACCCTGTAAAAACTCAGGTTACTCCATCGACGCTCAGGCCAGTGGTCCGGGAATTTAGCAGTTCAGCCGGTGAACATGTGCTGGTATATCAGACATCACCTTCATTTCTTCCGCTACTGGAAACGCTGAAAAAAACAGCCACGAAATACAGGATATACGGTTTTGGAGCCAGGCCATCAGACAGGAATCTCGAATTCAGGGCCAATTCTGTTGAAGGTTTTCTTGAGGATCTGTCAAGCTGTCGTTATGCGATAGTCAATGGTGGCCACAATGTCATATCCGAATCACTGTATTACAGGAAGCCGGTGCTGTGCTTCCCTATAAGGCTGGCTTATGAGCAGACCCTGAATGCTTTTATGATAAGGCATCTGGGATTCGGGGACTATTCGTCAGAAGCAAACCCCGATGTCCGTATATTTACCGATTTTGAACGCAACCTTGACAGATATGCTTCCAATGTTTGGAGCGGGGATTTCTTTGGAAACGAAAAGCTTGCCGAGAAATTGCGTTTGATGATTTCATGATTTCTGAATTCGTGAAAGTTCTGGTGACATCAAATTGTGTGGAATAGCAGGATTCATAAACGCCCCAGGCTCACGTGAGCAGCAGCTCGGGTGGCTTGAGACGATGACTCAGGCGCTGAATCGTCGGGGTCCGGACGGTTGCGGCCTGTGGATACAGGACGAAGCTGCTCTCGGACATCGCCGGCTTAGCATCATTGACCTGGTTACGGGGTCTCAACCCATGACTTCTCCTGACCAGGCTGTCACAGTGGTCTATAACGGCGAGATATACAATTTTCAGGAGATCCGGGATAGTCTTTGCGAAATGGGGATTTCGTTCAGAACCAGATCGGACACTGAGGTTCTGATACAGTCTTATCTTCGCTGGGGAACTGAGTGTCTCGACAGATTTGAAGGTATGTTTTCTTTTGTAATTTGGGACGCGAGATCAAGATCAGTCTTTGCTGCGAGAGACCGAATGGGAAAGAAGCCTTTCTATTACACCTTGCAGAACGGCGTATTTGCATTCGCTTCCGAACTTACCGCATTCAGGAAACTGCCATTCATTAATCTCGAAATCGACAGAAACTCCATAGCCGGGTTTCTGGCCTACGAGTATGTCCCAACCCCCGGGTCAATCTTCAGAAATGTTTATAAACTGGAACCGGGCCATTTCCTGACCTTCAGCAAGGGCCGGATCTCAACAACAAAATTCTGGGATTTGCCTAAGCCATCCTATGAGGCCCCATGCACTGAGAAAGAAGCTTGCGAGCATGTCATATCACTACTAAAGGATGCCGTTAAAAAGAGGCTTATAAGCGATGTGCCTCTTGGCGTCTTCCTGAGTGGGGGAATAGATTCGTCAGCTGTTGTAGCGCTCATGTCCGAAGAGGTTGACCCAAAATCGATCAAGACATTCAGTATTGGCTTCACAGAACATAGCTATGACGAATCGAGATATGCGCGGATGGTCGCGAACCACTTCGGCACAGATCATCATGAACAGGTATTGAGCGCTGTGGAGGCGGGAAAACTGCTCCCCTCTATTGTGGCGCTCCAGGATGAGCCGATGTCCGATCCGTCAATAGTGCCGACCTACCTGTTGTCTGAGGTGACACGAAGGGATGTGACTGTGGCCCTCGGAGGGGACGGTGGAGATGAGCTGTTCGCAGGATACGAATATTACTCGGCTTTCATACTGTCAAACTATTATCTGAAACTGCCTGAATTCTTGCGTAAACAGGTCATTGAACCACTATCACGTAAACTTCCCATATCGTCAGGATATGTAAGTCCGAGACATGTTGCGGAGAAATTCTTCTCCGGAGTCTGTGCGCCTGAATGGTTGAGGACGCAGATGTGGCTAGGGGCTATTCCGGACCAGCTACAGAATGAGATATGGACTCAACCACCCCCGATAATAGGTGATCCAGTTGAGCTATATTCCACAACTAAACGGCTTTACGAGAGTTTTGAATCACATGATCCGCTGAATCGGGTCTTTTACCTGTTGACAAAGCAATATTTGCTCGATTACATTCTTGTTAAAGTCGATAGATGCTCCATGATGAATTCGCTGGAAGTCAGGGCGCCTTTCCTGGACCGCAAGGTTGTCGAATTTGTTTTTGGATTGCCTCCATGGCTGAAGATCCGACGTTTCAGGCGCAAGTACCTTCTCAAAAAGGCCCTTCGGAACCGCCTTCCGGAAGAAATCCTCAACAGGAAAAAACGTGGATTTCTGATCCCTTCGGCTTTGTGGCTGAGAAAGACATTGCGTCCGCTGGTTGAGGAAATGTTCAATGAGGACTATCTGAAGCGACAGGGCCTGTTCAATCCGGGGCAAATATCCAGACTCGTCAGAGAGCATGATCATGGGATTGTTGACCACAGGAAGGAACTCTGGACCCTTTTGATCTTTCAGTTATGGTATGAAAACAATTCATACAATATAGTATGACGTCATAGATTGCTTTATAGTTCAGGCCTCAGCCCACAAACGTGCTGAGGCTTATTAATTGAGTATGTCAGCATCCTCATGCTGATTCTCAGGTTCATGAATTTTCAGGAGCTTGTTGCAAGTGAGTAAACAAAGAGTAGCTTACATTCTGTTGTGGTTTCCGAAACCATCGGAGACTTTTATATTCAGGGAAGTTATGAACCTGTGGAAAATGGGTTTGGACGTCAAGGTTTTCACATTGTATGGCGAGCTTACCCAGAGTCTGTCCCCTGAGATGGCCGAAGCATCGAAAAAGGTCGAACGTCTGGGCATACCTTTTCTGATGAGGCTTCCCAAAGATATCGCTTACTGGTGGCAAAGGGACCCGAAACTGACCGCCCGCCTGTTCAGGACGATACCGGTCCGAAAATGGAAGTCCATTGAATTTGGTGGAGAGAACATCTTCGGTTTTCTTGCCGGTTTCACTCTTGCCCGCAGATTTGAAGAGGAAGGGATCGGCCACGTTCACGCGCCATGGGCAATGGGACCGGCTACCGCCGCATGGGTAGCATCCACGCTTATTGGTATCCCGTTCAGTTTTACGGGGAGGGCTGGCGATATTTACCCACCGGATGGCGCTCTTGCCGAGAAGCTCACCGACGCCGAGTTCGTAATTTCCGAAAACAGGACTAACGTTCCGTATATGGCTGGTTTTGCTCCACATACCCGGGACAAGATACATCCCGTTTATAACGGAGTGCCTCTGGAAAAGCACTCGATTGCTCCCATAGAGTGGAAAAAACCGTACCAGATACTGGCTTTGGGCAGATTTGCCAGAATCAAGGCTTTTGATGATCTGCTGTATGCGTGCAGGATACTTAAGGATCGTGGGGTTGAATTTCATCTGACCCTGGCCGGCGACGGTCCCAAGAAGCTTCAGTTAACTTCTCTCACAAAGGAACTTGAACTGACGGACAACGTATCCTACCCCGGGTTCGTGCCTTATAACCAGGTTCACGACCTTTTCATGAGGGCCGACATATTCGTGATGTCAAGCGCTGTCCATTCAACCGGTGATCGCGACGGGCTGCCCACGGTAATCCTGGAGGCGCTGGCGCACCGTATACCCGTAGTGTCTACTGACGTTTGCGGAATCCCTGAGGTAATACGCAACGGTGAAACGGGCTATCTCGTCTCACAGAAACACCCGGCGGAACTGGCTCTGGCCATGGAAGAAATGCTCAAGGACAGGGAGCGCGCCTTACAAATGGCTGAGAAGGGCCGGGAACTTGTGCTCCGTGAATTTGACCCCAACAAGACCCACAAACAGGTCTACGACCTTTTGACTGGCAGTCTGAACAAGCATTCTGAAAAGACCGTCTGACACATGTCCTACAAATTAAGAACACCTCTGAAAACGGTTCTGTTACTTCAGGATCTGGAATTCGGTGGAACACAGAGATATACGACCCATCTACTCAAGCATCTGAATAGGGATCTGTTCGATCTGGAGCTTTGGGTCTTGCGCGGCGGCGAGGACATGCTACCGATTGCCGAGGAATGCAATGTAAGGGTGTCCTATTTCTGCCTCAATTCCTGGGTGACTCCGCAAGCTCTCTACAGGCTCTTCTGGAAACTGAAAAGGGAACGCCCGGATATCATCTACACGCTGACCGCCGTGCCCAATATCTGGGGTCGTCTGTTTTCCTGCATTGTAGGCGTGCCTGTAATCGTTTCAAGCTGGAGGGGCCGAAAGGAACAGCAATTCGAGAGCCTGCTCTGGCATGCAAGCAATCGGGTTGTATGCAACGCTGAGGCCCTGAGGGAATTCGTGATGAAGAGACATTTGGTCGCGGCAGACAGGGCTGAAGTCGTCCCAAACGGTGTCGACACCGAACACTTCACGCCTGACGCCAGGCTCAAGGCCGACACGCCTGTTATCCTCTACTTGGGCAGAATGGTCAAAATCAAGGACCCCATGACGGCTCTCAAGGCGTTCAGAATAGTCGCAGACCGGATTCCCGAAGCACAAATGCTAATGATAGGGAACGGTTACCTGCAATCCTATCTCAAGGCGTATGCTGAAGAAAACGGCATCGCCGACAGGGTGATCATAAGGAATGGCACGACAGACGTGAGGCCCTATCTGCGAAAGGCCTGGATGCTGAGCCTGTCTTCAGTCTCTGAGGGACTGCCGAATGTAATCCTGGAAGCCATGTCCTGCGGATTGCCTGTGGTGGCGACTGCGGTTGGCGGAAACCCCGAGGTGGTATCAGAGGGGGTCACGGGGTTACTCGTACCGCCAGGCAATCCTGGAAAAATGGCGGACGCTATGGAAAAGATCATCACCAATGAAAGAATGAGACAGTCCATGGGGGAAAAGGCCAGAGAGATTGCGACGAGGAGCTATTCCATAGAAGCCATAACCAGCCTGACTGAAAAAGCCCTCATCAACGCATCTTACGACGCAATAAAGCGAAAAGGGAGAATGGACATTACCCAAAAATAGTTCATTTCACATACTACCCGGTGTAGACGGCGCTAAAATTTCCAATTGACCGCTTCCATGGCCGCAGCCGATATTGCGAGCCCCAGATCATCCGCCTCCCTTATACATTGCCTTGATAAGATCCGCGAAGTTTTCATTTATGTGTTTGCGCTTGACCTTCATCGTTGGGGTCACTTCTCCGTCTTCCTCGTAGAGTTTCTTTGGAACAATCGTAAACTTCTTGATTGTTTCCACGTGGGATAGCGTCTTGTTGACCTCCTGAACCTGCTGGTCTATAAGCTCAATTATTTCTGGAGCTTTGGTCAGGCTCTCATAGGTTGTGAAGGGAATTTTGTTGTCCTGCGCAAACTGGACAACATTTTCCTCGTCGATGACTATGAGGGCGGACACAAATTTAAGCCTGTCACCTATTACAATAGCGTCATTGATGTAGGGGCTGAATTTAAGTTGGTTCTCTATGTTCTGAGGGGCGATGTTCTTCCCACCGGCCGTAATAATCAGGTCTTTCTTCCTGTCAGTTATTTTGAGGAAGCCCTTTTCATCGAGGACACCTACATCTCCTGACCGGAGCCATCCATCTGTAATTGTCTCCGCTGTAGCTTCAGGATTCTTGAAATACCCCATGAAGACGTTTCCGCCCTTGACGAGTATCTCTCCGTCGTGATCGATTTTGACTTCGACTCCTGGCAGGGCTGGGCCGACATTTCCGAGTTCGATCTGGTCCCCCTGATGGATACAGGTAGGTCCTGATCCCTCCGTCTGGCCATACACCTCTCGCAGAGGCACGCCGATGCCGTGGAAATATCTCAGGACATCTGGCGAGATCGGGGCAGCCCCTGAAACAGCAAGCCGGACCCGTTCAAAACCAAGTCGCTCACGTAACTTGTAGAGCACAAGAGCATTGAAAAACGCTCGGAGGAATTTCAGATAGAGAGGAATCCTGTTCCCGCTAAAACGCTTTTTTCCGTAAATGAGGCTTACTTTTTCCGCTGTCGCATAGCATACACGTTTGAACCATGTGGCGTTGGCCATTTTGATACGGATGCTCGAATAGTATTTCTCCCAGATCCTGGGCACAGCAAATATGACTGTCGGAGAGACTTCTCGGAAGTTGGCCATCACGGTCTCCGGGCTTTCCGTGAAGTTTATCGTGTATCCGAACCTTATAGGTAGGAAGACGCTGAACATACGTTCGGCAATGTGACTTAGAGGCAGGAAGGACACCAGTTGATCGTCGGGGTAAATTTTTAGCGCTTCCCCAATCGACCATGTGGTCCAGACCACGTTCCTGTGGGATAGCATCGCTCCTTTGGGTGGTCCTGTCGTTCCGGACGTGTAAATTATGAGCGCCATGTCTTCAGGTTTTACTGAATTGGCCAGTTTACCGAAGAGTTCCGGTTCCTTCCTGTCGAGTTCCTCTCCTAGCCCAAGAAGTTCCTCGAACGTGCATACCATTGGATCAGAGAACCTTGTCAATCCTTTTGGATCCATGACAATTATCTTCTTCAAATGAGGAGCGCGTTCCCTGAAGAAGAGGGCTTTGTCCATCTGTTCTTCGTCTTCGGCAATGAAGAATTTGGCTTCTGAATGGACTGTGACATATTCACATTGCTGCGCTGAGCTCGTGGTGTAAATACCGGCCGTAACCGCCCCTGCCGACATTGTCGCAATGTCAGAATAGAGCCATTCCGCTCTGTTCTCTCCGATTACCGCTACCTTGTCTCCACGCTCCAGCCCCAGTGACACAAGACCCAAACAGCAGCGCTTCACATTGTCCAGGTACTCACCCCACGTTATGTCTCGCCAGATTCCGAGGTATTTGTATCTTAGACCAACACGGTCTTTATCACGCGTAGCCCGTTCAACGAACATTCTCGGAACGGTCAAGGATTCTTCATTCATCGGCTAACGGCCTCAACGAGTTTATTTTTTTGTTACCCGGGATCTGCAACTGGTTTGATTCGAATCTTTCGCACTATCTCCAGCGCTTCTTGCGCTTGTATCTCTGATAGCCCTTCACCGAGGTTTCAGAAGCCATCCCTAAATAAAACTCCTGAACATCCTCATTCTCGAGCAGTTTCTCAGGGGGACCCTCCAGGACAATGCGTCCGGATTCCATTATGAAAGCGTGATGAGCCACACTCAAGGCCTTTCGGGCGTTCTGTTCCACCAGCAGGATGGTCGCTCCATCACTATTTATGGTTTCTATGATGGCGAATATTTCACTGACCAGCAGGGGAGACAATCCGAGAGAAGGTTCATCCAGGATGAGCAGCGAAGGCCTTGACATGAGCGCCCTGGCTATTGCAAGCATTTGCTGTTCACCACCCGACAATGTGCCGGCTTGCTGTTTCAGCCTGTCTTTCAGCAACGGGAAATACCTGAATACCTTGTCGAGGTCATCTGTAATTTCCCTGTCATGACGAATGTAGGCCCCCATCATGAGATTTTCTTTTACTGTGAGTTCGGGGAATACCTCCCTGCCCTCGGGCACAAAAGCTATTCCAAGCGGAACAATTTTTTCTGTGCGCATCCCGTCTATGCGCTGGCCCTTGAACCAGATGGAACCCTTATCGGGCTGATCGTCAAGATAGCCCATGATCGTTTTCAGGGTGGCGCTTTTCCCGGCTCCATTAGCCCCAAGAATGGCACGGATCTGCCCTTCTTCAACAGAAAGGGACAGGCCACGAACGACCATGATCTTTCCGTAATAAATCTCTATGTTTCTTGTCTCAAGCATACTCATGAGGATTGCCAATATCCGCCGTCTGCAACGTTTACCGGTTCTTTTGTGATCCTAATCCTTGCCAAGGTAAGCCTCCAGGACCTCCGGATGCCTGCGAACTTCCTCCGGCTTGCCCTGAATGAGCTTGACACCGAAGTTCAGCGCCATGATCTCATCTGAAACATCCATCACCAGGTTCATGTCATGCTCCACCATCATAATCGTTATCTTGAGATCATCCCGGATGTCCCTTATCCAGAACATCATGTCCCTTTTTTCTTCCTGATTCATACCCGCAGTCGGCTCATCGAGCAACAGGAGCTGAGGCTCCATAGCAAGCGCTCTTCCAAGTTCCACGAGCTTGCGAATCCCATACGGCAGAGCAACTACCGGGGTGTCACGGTAGGCTTCTATCTCAAGAAACTCTATGATGCGCTCGACTCTCTCGCGATGTGCTATTTCCTCCCGGGCCGCCGGAAATGACTTTGAGAAAAAGAGCGCCCCAGAGAATACACCCGTTTTCATGTGGATGTGACGTCCCAGAAGTAAGTTGTCCATGGTGGAGAGATGACTGAAAAGCTCTATGTTCTGGAAAGTCCTTGCTATCCCCATGGATGCGGCCCGGCTCGATTTCTGGCCAGTGATGTCCTTGCCCTGGAATACGACCGAGCCCTTGGTCGGCTTGTAAATTCCGCTGATGCAGTTGAAAATAGTGGTCTTGCCAGCTCCGTTAGGACCTATTATCGAGAAGATACGACCTTCTTCCACATCGAATGAAACCCCATGCAGGGCCACAAGACCACCGAATGATATCCATAGATCTTTTATTGAAAGAAGAGGCATTATTACAGATTAAATCCTCATTTTCCCGTGTAGGTCAGCCAGTCCGACATCTTGATCGGATTTCCATCCGGACCGCACTTGGAAAGGAAAACCGATTTCATGCCCTGGTGGTCTTCCGGAGTGAATGTACAGTCATGACCCATCCAGTCATTCCAGTTACGTATGGTTTCCATAGCCTTGACAAAGGATTCAGGATTGAGGTCCTTGCCTGCGCGCCTTAAACCTTCGACCATAGGCTCCACGAAAACAAAACCCGCCAGGAAGAAAATGCCCGTGTACTGCTCATTCGGGGCGAATTTCTTCTGAGCTTCAAGGTATTTCTTTGCCAGGGGACTTTCGATATTCAGGAAGTTGGCGAAAACGACTCCGTTCCATAACCCCTTCGTAAGTTTGAACATCAATGGAGCGTCCGACAGAGTTGAACTTGCCACCCATTGCGGCTCGTATCCTATAGCTTTTGCCTGCCCGAGAATCATGGCCGCGTGTTTCGGCAGGATCCAGAGTATTACAGCGTCAGCTCCACTTTCCTTAAGTTTCAGCGCATGTGACTTCAGGTCGGAGTCCGTAACTTCAACCGGCACCTCAGCCACCAGTTTCATGCCAGCCTTATTTACATATTCCCTGACGCCTTCCATGCCTTCTTTGCCATAATCGTCATTCTGGTAAAAGACGGCAATCTTCTTTTTGTCCATTTTTTCAACTATCTGTTTGGTCAGTAGAAAGGCTTCGTTGGAATAAAGGGGATAGACTGCGAACAAATACTTTTGCAATGGCTGTGTCCAGTGTTTCGAACCAGTAGCCGGTCCGACCCAGGGGACTTTGTTCTCCATGAGATAATCCCGGGCGGCCATCCCTGTTGATGTCCCTACACCACAGGCTACTCCAAATACTCCGATGCTCTCCACAAATTCCTTGGCTATCGCCTTCGTTTTGGCCGGCTGATATCCATCATCCCTAAGGAAGTACTTGATCTTTCTTCCGTGAATCCCACCCTCTGCGTTCACCAGATCGAAATACACACCGGTCCCTCTGGCCACCGCTCCCCATAAGGCCGCCGGACCAGTCTGAGGGCCCCACTGACCAATAAGAATCTCCGTGTCTGTCACACCTCTGACCGCATCCGCCGCCATTGACATTGATGGGCATACGGCAATAAAACAGGCCAAAAGAAGAATTTGAACCGCTAAAAATAGCCTTCTCATCTATAACCTCCAGAAATGGGAGTAGGCCGGATCACCGGCGTTTTTACTTGAGGATGGGATTTGATGCCTTTTTTACTTTAATTCAACTTTCCGCCAATTGGCTTGCTCAAATGCTCCAGGAGATTTATTGATCAGCCTTTAAACCATTTACCGTTCTCTTTGAGAAACATGAAAATATTGTTGTGCTCGGATTCTCTGCCATCTTTTGATTTGAGCCTGACCCAGACCTTGACAGCGGCCAGTTTTTCAACGCCAGGAAGCGCTGTTGGGTCATTGTTGCGCATTATTTCAACCACTTCCAGCACCTTGTATTCCGTTACTTTCAGATTGCTTCCAGCCTGCAACTCAAGGTACTGATCGTAGCTGTAATCCCTTTTGAACACTGAAGAAGGCGCCAGACTCCTCCAGACAGCCTCTGAGTCACCCGAAACTTCAGCCTCGAAGTAGGAAACCGCCTCTTTCATCACCTCAGACTTTTCAATGTCTTTTTCAGACGCAAAACAGATTGTCAGAGCGAGCAGAATGAAAGCAAATGCCGTTAAAAACTCCCTTAAACTGGAAACCGAAGTTTTTTTCAATGACGGACGACCTTTTGCTTCTATACTTTCTTTTCGTAATGTTTGACGAAAAGTCCTGACGGTCTCACACACAGTATGACCACGATAACCGCAAACGCTACCACGGATTTGAATTCCAGTGAAACATAGCCTCCGAAGTAGTTTTCGAGCAGTCCGAGCATATAGGCGCCCAAAGCTGCGCCGGGAAGACTGGTCATTCCCCCGAGAACAGCTCCGGCAAATCCCTTGAGCATGGGATCCAGCATCATGTTAGGGTCAAGTGTGGCTATCGGGGCTATAAGCATACCGGCGACAGCTCCTGTAGCCGAACTCAATCCCCAGGTAAATGTTAGAATGCGCCGTGTGGGAATGCCCATCGCCTTGGCCGCAAAAGCGTTTTGCTGAACCGCCTTCATGGCTGTTCCCATTTTGGTGTAACGAAAGAAGGCAAAAAGCATGAACATTATTGCCAGGCTTGCCACTATCGTCCATAAATTTACTTCGGTTATCCGTATAGGTCCAAAAACGAAGCCGCTGTATTCGGAGAATGGAATCGGGAAAGGATTCTGGTTGGCGCCCCATTTCCATCCGGCAAGACCGTAGAGTATCATTTCAGCGCCAAGTGTTATGACTATTGAGCCCAGTATTCCGGGGTTGTCCGCCGGCCTCAGGAAAGACAATTCCAGGACTACTCCGAGCAAAAAAGCGAAGACTATCGTCATGCCGGCAGCCGCCCAGAAACCGATCCCATGACTCTCCATGATGGTGTACGCCACAAAAGTGGATATCATGGCCATTTCACCCTGGGCAAAGTTGGGCACTTCCGAAGTCTTGTAGATGATGACCATAGCCAGCGCCACCAGAGCATAACAGGCCCCGATAGATATTCCGCCTACAAAAAGATCAAAAAAGAGATTCATCTGAACACCGTTTAGAAAGGCCACATTTTCCAGTAACGTTTCATCCGGAGGTAAATACCGTTAATCCCATAGGGTTCAAAGATGACTATAGCGATCATGATGGAGCCGATAATTATGCTTTGAATATTCGGGAGTCCTTCTGGTGTGAAATAATTCCTCGAAAGGTCCAGCAGAATAGGCCCAATAATGGGGGCCTCCTGAATAACCTGAAGCTTGATTTGCAGATAGGTGAGGAGGGCAGCCCCAAGGATCGATCCCATTATTGAACCGAGACCACCGACTATTATCATCGCAAGAAATGTAATTGAGAGAATCAGGTTAAAACTGCCAGCGCTCACATGCTCCAGAGCGAAAGCCATCAGCGCCCCGGCAACTCCAGCATAGAAGGCGCTAACAGCGAAAGATAATGTCTTGTATTTCAAGACATTTATACCCATAGCCTCAGCCGCTATCTCGCTGTCCCGTATAGCCCTGAACGCCCGGCCGACCCTCGTCTTCATGAGGTTCACTGCAGCTATGGTCATGATGAAGGTAACTGTTATTATGACAGCGTACTGTTGCGAGCTTGTATGAGCCACGAAAGGGCCCAGCGACATTTTAGGAGCCTCCAGACCCATGTGTCCGCCAGTGAATTCGGAATGGCTTATGATCTGGGTTACAGCCATGCCAAATCCCAGAGTGGCTATTGCAAGGTAAGGGCCTTCAAGTCGCAAAGACGGTAACCCAAGCAGAAAGCCGAAACCTGCTGCGAAAAAACCGGCCACAGGTAGCGCCAGAATGAACGGAAGGCCCAGTTTCAACATCGACAACACGCAGGCGTACGCCCCTATCGCAAAAAAACCAGCGTGCCCAAGAGAAATCTGACCCGTATAGCCTACAAGGATGTTCAGACCTATGGCTACTATCGAGTTAATGGCAATCAGGTTGATCAGATAAAGGTTGTAATCACCGACGAGAAAAGGAGCCAAAACAAAAAGGCACACCAGAGCCAACACGCCAATCAGGGCCGTCCTGGTCCCGCACAGCTCTATATCTTCGTAGTAGCCTCTCTTCATGTCCATAGGCAGTATCCCGCTATAAGGCCGTTAGTGACATCCGAGGTCTATGAAACTGAACTTTGATTGATTTTTAAAGGGAATTCATGTGACTGAACACAAGTGTCAGGTTCTTCTCCTAACATAAGCCGCTCAAACTGTCAATGTTTACTGAACGCCAATCATGACTCATAATTTAAGAACAGCCATCAGAGCCATTTTGATAGCCCACATGTCTGCTAAATAGACAAATCAAGGGTCATACGAAAGGGAGACAAGTTCGGGGACCGTGATTACCGGACAGGCTTCAGCGCCTATTTATTGCTCAGAAGATGCAAGCGTTGTGAACAGCATTTGTTAACGGGGGAATAAACGTCCTGTCATTTTGAACGGGAATTTTTGTTCAGGATATTGATCAGTCTGACTCCGGCCGGAGACAGATCACCAATTCCCTTGAAGAAAAGATCAATGACCGAAACATCCGAACCATAGTATTTCTCGTTAGCGTCCCAATCCAGCTCAATTATGGCCCCATTGATCGAAATGCCCATGAAAAGTCCCTTTGCGCGTGAATAGGAAAGGATGTTAGCGTTAAGCGCCGGATCCGTAGCGGCGGAAGCGTCACGCCCTATTGGACCTGCCGCCACTGAGGCGTCAACACCCACAGTGAACCTGTCCTTGAATAAACCTTTGAGACTGATGTCACTCATTATCAGCAGGATCAGATCGGTTGATTGAACACCCATTTGCCATCCTACACTGGCCCCGAGAAGGTTGAAAAAAGCTGGCGGTCCCCATTTCGAAGTGGTGGAATCCTTTCTCAGAGCCACGCCTTTGCCGTACTGACCACCAAAACCAAGCCCTACCTTTAGCACGGATGGAAAAATTACTACCGCTTTTGAACGACGCAGTAGATCCTTGGGAACACTGGCGTCCGGGGCTTCCATGATTTCCTGAATGCAGACTGCGCTTTGATTGAGGCGGTTTTCCAGCTCGGAACTCTGAGCCGCCCACAAATTCACTGTATGTGAAAATGTCATACCAATTACAAGAGATAACAGCCATATCTTCAACATCGTGGAACTTCCTCTCAGTTGGCAAACACTAAAACCTGTGATCATGTTGTTCCATAAACATATTTTAACATATTGTGGGTATTGACTAAAGCGCCCGTGCGCTTCGATCATTTCCCAGTATTTTAGCTTGACTTTAAAATGGCCTGAAGTTAGTGATTATGTAGCTGTTTTTCTCACTATTTTCCCTATTGGATATCTGTAGTAAGGAGTCAGACATGAAAAAAGTCTCGCTCGCCATGCTGTCAGCGCTTGTTTTGATTGCGCTGAGTGGCGGTTGGGCGTTCCCGGAGGAAGCTCCCATCAAAGTGGGCGTTGTTCTCCCTCTGACAGGCGATCAATCAAGGTTTGGCGAAATAGAAAAAAATTCTTTCATAATGGGGGTTGAGGAAATCAACAGGTCCGGTGGAGTCCGGGGCAGATCGATAGAACTGATAATAGAAGATGATGCGGGAAAACCTGAAATAGGTCGTTCAGCCATAGATAAACTCATAACACAGGATAACGTGGTAGCAATTACAGGTGGTTATTCTTCGGCGGTGACTTTTGCGATGTGCGCAGTGGCTCAGCAACGCCAGACACCCTTTCTGGTTACGACCGGATCAGCGGACAAAATAACTGAGCAGGGATGGGAATTCATTTTTAGGTTAAGTCCTCCACTTTCGGAATACACCAAGGCCCTGAACAGTTTTCTTGGCGACATAGTGAAACCTCGAACCGTAGCCATAATCCATGAAAACACGCTTTTTGGCCAGTCTGGGGCCAAGGAGTTCTCAGAGCATTGCGAGAAATCCGGACTCAGGATCCTCGTCAAGGAATCTTATGAGGCCGGAGCTAATGATTTTAGGGCCTTATTGATAAAAGTAAAATCAGCCCAACCCGAACTGGTATACATGATTTCTTACGCATCTGATGCGGCCACCCTGGTGCGACAGGCCAAAGAGCAGAACTTCAGTCCGCGTCTTTTTGTAGGAAGCGGGGCTGGCTTCATACTTCCGGATTTTGCCATAAAAGCCGGCGAAGCTTCTGAGTTCGTCTTCTCTACGGACCTTTGGTTTCCAAGCCTCCCTTATCCCGGAGCCAAAGAATATTATGAAAACTATGAGGCAAGATTTGACGAACCCACCTCATATCATGGGGCGGAAGCCTATGCATCCATTTACGTGATGGCTGATGCGCTAAAACGCGCCAGTGAAACAAATTGCGCAGCCGTCCGCGACGCCCTTGCTTCAACTGACCTCATGACTGCTTTCGGTCCAGTCAGATTCGTGTCTTATGGCAGAAAAAAACAGCAGAATGTTCTGCCTACATACCTTGCTCAATGGCAGAAAGGAGTCCTCGAAACCGTTTGGCCCAAGAATGTGGCAACTAAAGCTTACGTCTTTCCAGTTCCCGAATGGTCTGCAAGATGACGCTGACGATCAAGTATTGTCGATATCCTGATTAGATTATCAGCCAGACGCGGTGAAAAGCCTCCGGGAAACATCCCGGAAACTTTTTTTACACACATCCCCATGACCATTGTCGCAGTTATTGTCCGTGATTCAGTAATTTATTTACGTTGGGGACTGTGTCCGCCGGGCTAACCTTGTACCAGGCGTCCATTATGAGACCGTTTTCATCCACTAGAAACGCCGATCTGACAACCCCTTCATAAGTCTTGCCGTACATTTTCTTTTCGCCCCAGGCGCCGTAAGATTCAGCCACCGCATGATCAACGTCCGATAACAACGGAAATCCCAGCTCATATTTTTCATCAAATTTCTTCTGTTTTTCCGGCTTATCAGGACTTATGCCTATAGCGACTACCCCGGCTTTACTCAAATCAGGCTCCGCGTCACGAACACTGCACGCCTGCTTTGTACATCCGGATGTGTCCGCCTTGGGATAAAAATAAACTAGCGCCTTCTTTCCTGTGTAATCTGAGAGCTTTACACTATGCCCATTTTGATCCATCAGATCAAAATCAGGCGCCTTGTCTCCTTTTTTCAATTTGCCCATTTAGAGAGTCTCCTGTCTTGATTATTTAATTCGAAATGCTGCTTGTCACAAACCAAGACGGCACTGTCAAGCTGCTCTTGCGCTTGTGATAAGAATCAGATGTCCACTCAACCAAAATTTATTTGACAGTCAAAAAACGCAATTCATCCTTTGTGAGTTTCAGCTCCCGTTTTGCGAATCTTCTGATAACCTTGAGATGAGAAGCTTGTCTATCCTGTTGCCGTCCATGTCTATTACTTCGATTCGGAAACCATTCCAGTCAAAAGAGTCTGAAACCGACGGAACCCTACCGACATGAGACATTACAAGCCCAGCCAGGGTGTGAAAGTCATTGCTCTGTTCACCCTCGATGTGGCTTAATTGAAAGAGGTCCTTAAATTTGTCAATACCGTAGCCACCGTCAATCAGCCAGGAACCGTCCTCACGCTCAATGGCCTCCGGTTCGCAAGCAGATTGCAACCATGGAATGTCTCCCACGAAACCCTCAAGCACATCATAGAGAGTCACCAGGCCTTGAACAGAACCATATTCATCCACTACCAGCGCAACGCTGCTCCGCGCGTTCCTGAAGTTTTCAAGCAGGCGCATTGGAGAAATTGATTCTGGGACATACAGGGTGGGTTTCAGGATGGGCTTGAAATCCTTCATGGTGGCAAGACATCTTTCGGCTATCAGATCCTTTGCCTGAAGCATTCCACGAGTATGATCCAGTCCGCCTTCGCAAACAGGAAAAACATCGTGCGGACTTTCTATCAGCTTCTTCATGTTTACTTCAGGAAGATCCTCGATCTCCCAGTACACAATGTCCCTGCGTGGGGTCATTATGGTCAGAATTCGAACATCATCCATCTTGAAAAGGTTCTCAACCAATTCCCGTTCTGTTTTTTCAAAAATTCCCGCTTCGGTTCCCTGTTTCATGAGGATTCTGATCTCCTCCTCAGATACGGGAGGCTCGGTGGACCGCTTTGAACCGACAATCCGGAGAATCAAGTCGCTGGATATGCTCAGGAAACGAACGACTGGATGGGTGAGTCGTGACAGGAATCGCATTGGGCCTGCCATGATTATAGCTATGGCTTCCGGTCTATGAAGGGCCATACGTTTGGGAACCAGTTCTCCAACCACCACAGTGAAGTAAGTTACCCCAACAACCATTATAAGTACTGATAAGGCTTTCGAATAAGGGGCTATTAACGGAATGGCCGCCAAAAAATCGTTCAGGCGCGCTGCAATGGCTGTCTCACCGAATGCGCCGTTCAGAATGCCTATTGATGTGATGCCTACCTGAATGGTGGAAAGAAAATTTCCCGGATCCTCGGCTAATTTTAGGGCTATCACCGCCCCCTTGCTTCCGGATTCAGCCTTGTGCCTGAGACGGGATTTGCGGGATGACACGATGGCTATTTCAGCCATGGCGAACAAGCCGTTAATAGCTATCAGCAAAAGTATGATCAGTAGTTCCATAATAGTTGTTCAGCTAAATTGATCGGCTAAATTCCTCCGGGAAATTATTCCAGGGGTTACTCAGAATTCTGTCTGATCAAACATTGCCCTGAAACAGATTCTCGACATTTTATCCGTTTTCTGTATAAATTCAAAGTTTGGACATTTAACAGAAAGAATCAAGCATTTGATGCCACAAACCAGACATTACCGGATTAATCAAACTTCAGGAAATTAGGGGATGACCTGAGAATGATAGAAATTAGTAAACTGGATCAAGTAACCCAGATTAAATTAAGTCGGGAAGTTAATGGCTCTTCCCTGTTCTGGGTTTCGGCCTACCTCATAGATGACATCCTTGTTGATACCGGCTGCATTTACACCGCCCAATCCCTCTTGGAATTCCTCGAAGGCAGGAAGGTTACCCGCGTAATCAATACTCATTATCACGAAGATCACGTAGGGGGCAACAGACAGCTTGAGGAAAAACATGGAGTGCAGGTTATGGCGCATGAATGGTCGCTGGATTTCATCAGGAATCCACCGAAGCTTCCTCATTACAGGGAGCAGGCATGGGGATACCCTGACGGATCAAGCCCTCAGCCATGTCCTGCTGTGGTGGAAACTGACCATTTCCGTTTTGACATTATTGACACTCCAGGGCATTGCCCGGGACATATAACCCTCGTTGAACGCAGTCAGGGGTGGGTATTTTCCGGCGATCTGTTCATAGGTTCAGACCTGAGGGTTGCCGGTCCCGAAAACGATGTCACCCAGATGCTGACATCCATGAAAAAACTGCTCTCGCTCGAACTGGATGAATTTACCCTGTTCACATCCTTAAGAACAGTCAGAAAAGATGGGCACAGGGCTTTATCCAGATTTGTGGAAAAGTATGAGGAGCTTGCCATATCGGCCAAATCAATGGCCTCCAAAGGGATGGACACCAAATCAATAGTGGACTACCTGTTTGGGCAGGAAAGCGTTTTTGACTCTATAACCGCAGGACAGTATTCTTCGGCCAATCTTGTGAAACTGTTGCTGGAAACCGACTTGTGATATCGAATTATTTCAGGAAAAGGAGAATTATGTCATTCATCAAGATAGACGAATCAAAATGCAGAAAAGATGGAATATGTGTTTCGGAGTGTCCTGTCTGTATACTGGAAATGAAGACACCGGACTCATTCCCCACCCCAGTCAAAGGCGCAGAAGCCATTTGCATCAAATGTGGCCATTGTGTCGCTGTTTGCCCCCATGGGGCGCTAGCAACCGAACACCTGATACCTCAGGAGTGTCAGGAATTCAACAAAAACGATTTACCGTCCCCGGAACATTTGGAACTCTTGCTCAAATCGAGGCGTTCCATTCGCTCCTACAAGGTTAAACCGGTGGATCGAAGCCTGATAGAGAAGCTCATAGATGTCGCCAGATACGCTCCATCCGGACATAACTCACAGCCGGTTAGTTGGAGAGTCTATGAAAACAGGGATGAACTGGAAAAGCTTGGAGCGGTTACCGTTGAATGGATGCGCTTCATGGTCAGAAACGCCCCTCCGGTTGCGGCCATGATGCATCTGGATCTTGTGATATCGGCTTGGGAAAGTGGTAAAGACCGCATTTTCCGAGGAGCCCCGAATCTTGTGATTGCGCACGCCCCTGCGGATCTGATGCCTGCTCAGGCTGCATGCGCAATAGCATTGACCTATATGGAGCTTCAGGCTGCGGCCTTTGGCCTGGGGACCTGTTGGGCGGGATATTTCAATGCGGCGGCGACCGTTTTTCAACCAATGAAAGACGCTCTGGCTCTTCCCCCGGGACATCAGAGCTTTGGCGCACTGATGATTGGTCATCCCAAGTATGCCTATAAAAGAATTCCCAGCAGGAAAGAGCCGCGCATCTCCTGGAGATGATTAACTGATTCAGCCCGATAAACAGTATATTTTTCATGATTTCAATACAAGAAGGTGAACAAAATGGACTTCAGATTCCCACCTGCTGATGACACCCATCGTCTTGACGTAAGCCGCCTGGACATGCCGCCAAGGATATTGCTTGGCCCTGGGCCTTCGAACTACCATCCACGTGTGAGTCTGGCGCTCGCCATGAATGAAGTTGGTCATCTGGACCCGACATTCATTGAACTGATGAATGAGAACCAGGAATTGCTCCGATATGTGTGGCAGACCGGTAATCCTTTCACTATTCCTGTTAGTGGCACGGGTAGCGCCTCAATGGAAGCCACACTAGCGAATTGTGTTGAGCCCGGGGACGTTGTTCTGATCGGCTGTAACGGTTATTTCGGAGAGAGGCTTTGTGATATGGCCTCACGCTATGGCGCTGATGTCAGGCGAATAGAAAAACCGTGGGGTGAGGTTTTTGAGGACGCTGAAATTGCCGAAGCTCTCGACACCCATAAGCCGGCCATTTTAGGCCTGATTCATGCCGAGACATCCACAGGAGCAATGCAGCCAATGGATGGAATAGGCAAGATATGTCGCGAGTTCAATACCTTGCTACTTCTGGATACAGTGACAAGCCTCGGGGGCGCCCCGGTTTTCCTCGATCGATGGCATGTTGACATTGCCTACAGCGGCTCCCAGAAATGTTTGAGCTGTCCACCGGGCATCTCCCCGCTCACCATTGGTCCAAGGGCATGGGAAAAGATCAACAACAGAAAGACAAAAGTCCCGAACTGGTACCTCGATATGTCTATGGTGGGTAAATACTGGGGAAAAGAAAGGACTTACCATCACACGGCCCCTATTAACATGAACTACGCGCTGAGGGAGGCCCTTGCCTTGATTGCCGAGGAAGGTCTCGAGAAACGTTGGGACAGGCATGCCCGGAACGCCAGCGCCCTGTGGGATGGTCTAAGGGAAATCGGCATTGAATGCCTCGTCGAGGAACAACACAGACTTCCCAGCCTCACAACGGCATGCGTGCCAGATGGAATAGACGCAAAGGCCGTTTGCGCTTACCTGCTCCAGAACTACAACATCGAAATTGCGGGCGCTTTCGGACCGTTGGCAGGAAAAGTTTGGCGTATCGGACTTATGGGCTTTAATAGCAGACTCGAAAATGTTACGCTATTGGTGGCGGCAATGAGGGATGCCTTGGAATCAGCCTGACCAGATGGACTCCCCGCAAGGAGCAGCCAACGGAGCCACCAATGAAGGGACAGGAATCGGATTTTGAGAAATTGAGAAATCATCCTCGACACAAGATAAGGATTCCAAACGCATTGCGCGTCATCTCCCCCGATGGAGAGTGCGTTGCGGACCTTCTCGATGTCAGCGTCAATGGAGTGGGCATTGAGTATTTCGACATGCTCAACTCGCTGTCACTCAAGCCCGGTGACACAGTTGAAATAGAATTTCTTGTGTCGCCAAATGAATTCAATTCCCCGACGGTCTCTGAAATAATCAGGAAACGGATCATTGAGGACAATCCTGATCTTTTCCACGAGGATTTTGAAACGGGGATAAGGGAACTTGGGCACATCAGATTCAGGGCACGGGTTGCCTGGACCTATCTCAACCGCCTGGGTTTCGAATTGACCCGAACAGAGAAACCATGATCTAAAACGGAGCGACCATGATGTCCCATGTGGTCGCTTTCATCTCTACTTTTTTTCCGACAGACCTGCAGACCTCAAGGCTGACACTATTCGTTCGAGATCCTGGTTGTTCTTGAACGGCAAACGTCTGGAAACCTCCTCAACAGAAAATTTTGGATGACTGATGAGAAAACTGTCCAGGGCGTTTTTTGCCTTGACCGCCTGACTGTTCAGTTCAAGTGAAGCTATTAGTCCGATATTGGCAAAAACATCCCGCTGATTGAGTTTCATGGCGCGCTCAAATGACGTCATGGCTTCATCGTATTTGCCCAGTCCAATCTGTGCAAGACCCAATGAATTATAGTACCACGAAGGAGCTAGCGGATTCAGACGGATGGCTTTTTGTAAATTG
>CAZIVV010000286.1:0-2028 GCA_964542775.1 uncultured Desulfomonile sp. | reverse complement strand
ACCACACATTCGTCGTAGGGCGCCATCCATGTCATTTCGTATACTAAATATAATAACAACCAGCTAGTGTCAAGCCCAAAAAGCCAGTGATTGCAATACCAGTAATTTTTATGCCATTATAAGAAGTCACAAACACTTTATTCAACACGCTTGTGAAGATTTGTCGCCGTTTGACGAGAGGTCAGGATGTCGGTCAAAAACCTGTTTGCGATATGTATGTTTGCAGCCATTTTTTGTTCGAGCAATGTTTCAGCACAGATTGTTCCTGGACACATGGCTCACGGTAGAAACAACTCATCATTTGACTCCCCTCACAATTACTATCTTTCACTGGGGGTTCGCAAATACATCAACAGTTATACATCCTATGAGTTTCTTGATCCCGACTTCAAGTTCGTAGACCCGCTTAGCAAACTGGAATGGCCTTGGGAACAGACGTATGGAGTCGTGAAGACAGGGCTCATTTTGAAGGGGCTGCAGGTCAATTTCGAAGGGGCTTCGACTCTACTGACGTACTCAGGTCTGAAGGCTCAGGACAGCGATTGGACGGACGAGACCCTGCCTGATCAGAAGACTATTTTTAGTGACGCCGAGGCTCGTCCCAGAGGCTGGACCTTCGACGCAAGTTTCGGTTTTGATCTGCCTTTCAGCGATCGCATCCGATGGATAGTGGGCTATAGGGCTCAACAATTCAGGTTCACTTACACAGACATGTACCAGAGCGAGCTTTACCGCCCGGATAGAAACGGGTTTGACCCCGGCGAGGCGATACAGTTCACACAGGACTACAGGCATTATTATGGAGGAGCGGTAACCGGCGCGCAGTTTGATATGGGAAGCGTGTCCTCGTACATGAGCGGGACAATCCTGGCTATCCGTTTGTTGGGGGACGTAGGATACGTGACGGCAAACAACGTAGATTATCATGTGTTGCGCTTACCGGGCCCTCGACACACCTATGAGGTCACCAGTGGGATTTCATGGAGGCTGAATCTTGCAACGGACTTCAGGATAAATGACCGGTTCACCGTCGGCCTGGCTGGTGAATTCATGAGAATCCGCACGCAGGGCTCTCACCGAATGACTAATCCCGAGGGCTTGGATGAGCAAGGCAGATATGTGCGGAGAATTGATGAATCATGGGATGGCGCCCGCGTCTGGTCGGATCAAAAATTCGTTGAACTCAATGGGGCAATGAGTTTCTGATTTCGGGACCCGACACTTAAGCCCGACCTGACAAATTGGTGTTATGTTGCTTAAACACGGCAATAGTCGGGAACTTACAGGAAAGGAAACGCCGGTGTATTCAAACAATATGGTTGGTCATACAAGGCGATATGTGGCTTTGATTTTATCGGCTGCGACTCTCTGCCTGCTGTGTATATTGCCGTTCAATTCGTTTGCAGATGAGGACTCGTGGAGTTTTGTCTTTTTTGCGGATTCCAGAAGCAAGGCCCATCAGAATTCAGGAATAAATTCAACGGTGTTAAACCTTACCGTCCCTCAAGTCGCCGTAGGCGCTCCCTGCACAGGTTCAGTTCGTTTCCGGTCTGTTGCATGGCCTCTATTCGCCTTACCTCGGGTGTGACGTCCGTGAGTATGACGCAAATACCCTGCCCATCAGTCGATATGTAAATGTTGTCAGTGGAATCTGAAGTGAAAAACACATGTTCGATGAATATGCTCTGACAGTCAGAAAACATTGATTCCTCCACAAACTGCAGGGCATCGTCAACCAAATCACCGTTTTTCAGGTTTTCCAGGCCATAAAACGCGAGGTCGACTCCTGACGAGATGAGGCGTTTATCTTTACCGACAAAGCAGTAGGCCAGATGGCGCTTGTCGATAAAGTGGCCCAGCAGGCATTTAACAACAGTTGCGGGAATATTGACTGTCAATTTTCCAGGGTCTTCAAAGCAAGCGCTCTAAACGCCTCTTCAACTCCCTCGCCGGTTTTCGCGCTTGTTTGGATGATGGACCAGCCTGAGTCTGTCAGAACTGATAGTGTTGATTCCTCTATTTCCCATG
>CAZIVV010000285.1:0-13602 GCA_964542775.1 uncultured Desulfomonile sp. | reverse complement strand
ACTGTTTCAATTCAATAAGTCTTTGTTGATATCACAGGAAATGCCAAAAAATAAGGCGCAGGTTGCCCCGCGCCTGGAGGCCTGTCGGACAGACAGGAAACTGTTTTTGCTTTTTTGTTTGAACCCTCGGACCATTCTGCTGATCGTAGGCAGCGGCCGTGAAATTCTATTATATGAATATATCGAATTTTCTATAACGTCAACACTTTTCGTATCAATTGACTAAACTTTCAGCTGACTATCCATCCTGAGGCCTCGAACCACAACATCATCGGAAGGGAAATTCAAAGAGCGCATTTTCAACAATGTCCACGACCGGAGTTGGTGTCATGGTGACTATCGCGAAATCGAAACGAAAAGGAAGCTTGACTGAATTCTTCATGACATAGATTTGAGCCGCTTTCTTGATGCTTTTCTGTTTTTTCTCACTAATGGTGAATAGTGGATTCAGAGATTCTTCGGATTGCCGTGATCTAACCTCGACAAAAGTCATTTCTCCATCCCTGATGGCTATGATGTCGAGCTCACCGCCCTTACAGTAGAAATTTCGCTCAACAATGGTGAAACCAATGCCTTGCAAATGGCGGGCTGCGATATCTTCGGCCTTAAAACCACGCTCTGATGTGTTAGAGGCTGGGTCTTGTTCCAGTCTGTCCATTTTACCCCCCGATTTTTTGAATGATTTGTTCTGGAAAAGCAAACAGGAGGGGGTAGGAATTAATCCCTCGGCCCCTTCCTGATTGAAGAGCGCTTAGTTGTGTGAAGTGGCAAGCATCTTTTCGTGCAAACGCTTTGCCTGAAGCGCAAATGCCTCCAGGCGCGCCTCAATTATCTGTGGAAAAGCGTTCCCATCCGTCTCTATTGCGAGAAACGGCAATTTTCTGTCTTTGCTTTTAAAGATTGCGGAATCTGGAGTGGATTTTCCGTTAGTTTTGGCCATAGCCTCCAGTTTTTCTCCAGTGGTAAATTTTTCCGAAAGAATTGCTTCTGCAACTCGTGTTGGCATGCATCCAAAAGGTCCTATGGAGAGAATGCCACATGAAGGGTGCAGGATCTCGTGGAGAGCTGCGCCCACGGTCAATATGGTCTCACCGGTGAGCATCGGCGACACGAATTTCTCACCAGACTTCACCAGATCGTCAACCTCCAGGGTTTCGTTGAAAAACAACCCCGATGGAGCAAACAGGTTTCTTATCTTTGAGTCGAAATATCTTTTGACGTAGTAGCGTATCCAGAATGGGATATCGCGGCTGTCCCCTTCAATTCCGGTCTTTATCAACCAGTCTACATATTTGATCCATTCACTGGTCTGAGAGGTTCTTACAATGAAGCCCCTGTCTGCCATTTTTTCTACCAGGTTCTGCAGGGAGATGGGATCATTTCGGACATAAATCTCTCCGATTAGAGATATCTTGGGGATCTCGTGGTAAGGCGCCTTCAGTTCAATACGGGACAGTTGCTGGGCGCTCGATTTTATCTGCCTCTTGATGATCCTCCATGGTTTATCGACGACGTCAACGAGCTTGTTCCATTCCTCAAAGAATATTTTGAGTCCGGTCTCCCGATCTTTAGCCGCAGCCAAAACCGTAGACCATACCTCGTACATGACGTCACCAATAAGGATTGAACGCCAGGCCGGCAGCGTAAACTTGTCCCCCAGCCCCATGTAACCGTTTGCAGCATTCAGGGTAAGCACAGCAGCATCCAGAATTTCGTAGCGCTCTATAAGTCTTCTGGAAAACACATTGTATTGCCCAAAACGACACGGACCTGCTGCTCCAGGCATGAAGTAGGCGGTCACCTCACCAGCGGGTCTATCTCTCCAGAAATAGTTCAACATTGATCCCACTGTTGTCTGCAAGGGGAGACACTCCTTGCAGGTCGAGTTTCCACGTCCAATCTTCAACACCTCTTCATTAGCAGGTGGCAAACCATATGCCCTGATTCCAACCTTGCTGAATGTTTTTACCAGAGCTTCATGGGCGAAACGCCCCATGGCCGGAAGGACTACACGGACATCCGGATGTGTCAGCGGAAGACTTCTTCCATCCGCTGTCACAATGACCGGTTTGCCATTTTGAACCGCTGTATAAGCGGCCCTAAAATCCTTTTGGACTTTCTGAATTATTTTCTTACTTTCAAGCTCACGATAATATTGAACTATGTCCAAAAATGCTTCTATCCTCGTCTCCAGACCTGCGTCCGCCGTGTGGCTATCAAGTTCCAGCGTCAATGAAGGTTTTCGCCCCATCTCATCACGGAAAAAGCCGACCACGAAGGAATCAGGACCACACGAGAAATTGCTAATGAAAGTTCCGAAAAGTTGCGGGTTCTTCTTAACCAGACTGGCCGCCTTAAGGATCATTCTGCCCATGGACCAGTACATGGTGTCCTGATCCAGAATGGTTTCATCCTCAAAAGGAAGCATGTCAAAAGGCAATATGCGGTAGCCACGCGAGGCGAACTTTGCCGGAATTCCCTTGTTGGCTTCTGGCGCAAAAGAGTTGTAAGGTCTTCCAAAAAGCACTATTGCAATAGATTCTGGATCATCCTGCAAATTTCGCAGAATCTGAGCGCCTTTTTGACGAAGTTGATCCTTAAAGCTTTGTTGGGCCTCGAAAGCCTTTTCAAATGCCTTTTGCCCCTCTGCCCTGGACCTCCCAAACTCAGATGCCAGTTTGGCGAACTCTTGGGCTTTCGCCTCAAAACCTTTGCCCAAGTCAAGATACGGAGTTACAACCTTTTTCGCATTAACGGCTTCAAAAGCGCTCGAAAGGTAAAAAGCCTCCCCCTGTACAAACACGCAAGTGCATGTGTTCGTGTTTTCTTCATCTGTCGGGATTCCGCGAATGTGCGGCATAAAATAGATGTCAGGATTCTTTTCTATAAGATTCGACACATAACCGTGGGAAATCTCCACCGGGTAGCAGAATGCGGCCCCCTGCTGATCCGTTCCTTTCGGATCTATTTTGTCGGGTAATACGACCCGGTATCCCAACTCTCTAAAATATGTATTAAAAAAGGGAAAGAACGTGTTCATCAAAAAGGACCTGTTGATGCCCACTGTTGGTCTGAGGTCCTCAGGATCTTCAGGCGCCAGGTCTTTGAACACCAATTTTTGACGAAAATCCACCATGTCCAGCTCTCGGGTATCATACTCAAGCTCACGGATCAGGTTCACATAACGATTACACGCGCCGCCAAACGGGTATGTTTTATCTTCTATCTGGATTCGGGCTATTTCACAGCGGCGATCACACTTTTCCTTGCCACCTCCGCACACGAAGCTCTTTTTGTAGGATACCTCCCGGGATGCCAGGGCTTCCAGGTCAAAAGCCTGTTCACTCATAAGCCCGATCTGGATGCGCCTCTCGACCTCCAGAGCTACTCCAAAGGCTCCCATCAGACCGGGTTCGGGTGGAACAACAATCTCTTTTCCGGTCAAAGCGGCCATTGCGGCCGGGATAGCCTCGTTGTAACAGACCCCTCCCTGCATGAAGACTTTTTTCCCAACAGGTCTATTGCCCTTAACCCTGTTTGAATAATTCATACAGATTGAATAGACCAGTCCAGCCACTATGTCATTTACCGGGATTCCTTCCTGCGCGGCATTTTTGATGTCTGATCCTATGAAAGCGGCGCACTGGTCATTGAAATTAGGTGGTTTGACGGCGCTGTAAGCCACTTTGCCTATGTCGGTAACCATCAGACCCAGGCTTTCCTTGGCCGACTCTTCCAAAAAAGAACCTGTTCCTGCGCTACATGCCTCATTCATCGCATAGTCGCTAGGAACGCCGTTTGTGATGTAGGTATATTTAGCGTCCTGTCCACCTATCTCGAAGATTGTGTCAACCTCGGGGTCGAAATGAACGGCGGCAGCGGCATGGGCTATGATTTCATTGATGACTCCATCCGTCATGGCGTGGAGTCCGGCTATCTGGCGACCAGAACCGGTGACCCCAAGGCCATCAATCTGGATGGGGACATCTATCTGATGAGCCAGGCTCCTGTAGACCCTACGCGAAGCTCCTACCGGGTCACCGTCTGTTCGTAGGTAGTCGGCGGCAAGGATGGCTTTGTCAGAGCGCCTCATTATTACACCCTTGGTCGTTGTAGAACCTACATCAAGTCCCAGGATGCATCTGTCCGAAGCTTGAGGAAGACCTCTTGGCCGGTCCTTGAAAGAAACCATTTCCCTGAAATCGGATAGAGGCCTCAGATATCCAAACGCCGACGATTTCTTCCTGAAAACATTGGCTGCGCCAGAGTAGGCCTTAGTCGGATTATCCAGCGCCCAAAGGGCAGCCCCGAAAGCCTCAAAATAGGGGGCCTGATCCGGAATGAACAGGTCTTCTATTTCCTGTTCCAGAAAATGGGCCATGCTCTTGTTCTGAGAGGAACCGCCTATTAGCACAACAGATTTCTTGGGTAATTTTTTCAGTAATTCGACTATCTTCCCGGCCATCATCTTGGCCAGACCGCTTACTACCTGATCCTTCGGGACACCTTTGTTGAGAGCATGCGTGCAGTCGCTCTTGCAGAACACGCTACATCTGCCAGATACCTTGTGGGGGTGCTCGGAAATGTCAAAACTGGCTACCTCATCCAGAGTGACATTCATTCTCCCAATCTGTTGCAAAAAAAATTCGCCTGTCCCTGATGCGCATTTGTTACCTGTCTGTATGCCCTGAATCTTGCGCTCCTCGTCGAGATGATAGACCAGGAATGTCTCGCCTCCAGCGCTTACTATGACCTTGTATTGCGGTTTGCCCGCTAAAAGATGGCCAGCAGCCTCTTCTACAGCCTCAGGCTCGGATATGGTTGTGAGATCTATATAATTAATGAATTTTCTGCCTGTTACGGCAAGAGGGGTTTTACTTATATTCGGGATGTTCTCCAGCGTGTCGACCAGTGCCTGTCGTGGATTACCCTCATGGGTTATGACATCCACAGAAACCATCTCGGTAGAGGATTCGTCCCGCTTCAGACGAACCAATGTTAAAGTAGAAGCTCCTAAGCAAACGCCGAGCGATTCCATCGAAATAACTCCATTCCTGTTACTAGCAGAGTGAATCAGGCCACCTTGTTCGAACTGACGCGTCTAATCCGGGCAACCTGCATTAAAGCCTGTCATGCTCATCATTCCAGTAATTTAGTCTGTCTTTTCTCAAACGCCACTTATCCAGTCTCAATTATTTACTAGCGAGCGCCATATTGGTAATTCAGTCATAACACATTAGTATATCGCGACATGCGCCACTTATCAAATTATTATGTTGAAACGGCTGGTATGGCAAGAGACAATGAATCCGATTTCATCCATAAGACGCTGATTTTTTTTGATCGACCATTTTTCATGTTGTCTGAAAGACCCGTTTTGTCTGGGTGATCAAGAATTTTGATGACAAACTCAATCTTTTGATTAGAATGAGACAGTTTTTTAGTAGGGATACATAAATCAGGAGGATTGATTTTGAACAAAAAGATGTTAACAGTAGCCACCTTGGCATGCGTAGTGGCCTTTACGGCCATGATTAATCTGGCAGGAGCCAGTTGAGCTGGTTGTTTTCCCTCCTGGGGAGGGTCGAGCAATTACAGCAACTCAGCATCATATTATAACGCGCCTCAACTTGGGTATGGTAACTATGGTTACGGGGCCCCTCAGGGTTACGGATACCAGGCCCAGACAAAGCCAGCCTCCAAGCCAGCTAAAAAAGCCAAAACAAAAAAACCAGCTACACAGAAGTAGCCTGAAATATTCTTGATACAGCATAGGGGCGCATCAATCAGAGTTGCGCCCTGTCATGCTCATCAACTATTTCGCCAAAAAAGTCCGGTCCGTGATGTTCGTTTATTCTGATACTGTAAATTCCGCCTGAGATGGCATTGCCATCAGTAATGTAAAGGCTGCCATCCACCTCGGGGGCCTGATCCCACAACCTTCCCTGCAACAGAAGATCTGTCTCCATCGAATAGCCTTCGACTATAGCTTTCTCTATCGCTCCGGTTCGGGCTGAATTCCTCCTTTGCATGAATCTGGAATGAGTCTCCACAATTTCATCGACTCGCTCCTGTTTTTCTGCCTGTGGAATCGGATCACCGAGAGAAAAAGCTTCTGTTCCCTCTTCAGGAGAATATCCAAAAACCCCTACCCTATCTATTTCATATTCTTCCACGAAGTCACGCAGTTCATTGAAGTCACTTTCCGTTTCCGTCGGATAACCCACCATGACGGTTGTTCGCAAGACAAGTCCGGGAACCTTGTCACGCGCCCTGTCAAACAGGTTCTTTATGACATCGCTGTTCCATGGGCGCCCCATATCGCGCAGGACCTTTGATGAAATATGCTGGATCGGTATGTCGAGGTATGGCAGGATCTTTTCCGAATCCTTCATCAGGTTCAGCAGTCTGTCCGGCAAGCCGTTGGGATGTAAGTACATCAGCCTTATCCAGGAAACGGTGTCTATTTTTGTCAGCTCATTGAGAAGCTTTTCCAGGCCGCCTTTCAAGTGAAGATCTAATCCATAGGAGCACAGATCCTGGGCGACAAGGATCAGTTCACTCACCCCCTCTGAGGCCAACCAGCGTGCTTCCTCCACGAGCTTTTCAACAGGCTCACTCCTCATCTTTCCCCTAATTGACGGGATAGAGCAATAGGCGCATTTTCTGTCGCAACCATCAGAGACGCGTAAATAGGCGTATCCGGGAGTAGTGAGAACCCGGGACGCTATCGGATTAAGAGAATCCGTTACGATCGCAGGTGACATAATCCCGGAAAGGTTCATGGCTCTGCTGAGGATGGCCGGAAGGTTCGCTATATCGCGAGGTTCCAGAAAAAGACTGACTTCCGGCAGAGATTCCGACGCCTCCGACTTGTAACGCATAGGCAGGCAACCTGCTGCTACAATGAAGGCGGAAGGATTTTCGGAAACGTAATCCAGGATGGTATTGATCGATTCCTCAACCGCCGCTTCTATAAATGCACATGTATTAATGATTATCACATCAGCGGAGGCAGGATCCTCGGTGAACATCCACCCGGAACTGCTCATGACGAACATGATCTTTTCTGAGTCTACCCTGTTTTTGGGACAACCCAGGCTTACTACGGTGTACCTTAATTCCTCTAACACTGTGGCCTCGCTATGTATCCAGGTCCGAAGGTCTCTCCGGTTCTTTTCGTGAATGTGGCGTAATACGGCATCATGCGCCTGAATGTGATGGTTCCAGATCAATCATCAAACAGCAGAAACAGATCCGTTCAATTATTTTGGTGTGGCTATTTCAAAAATACCGTCCGGTATAGATGGCAGGAATTTGATTTCCGACAAATCAAACCTGTTGTAGTTGCCTAAAGCGTCATAAATAATTGCCCTATTTATCGTGAATTTCTTCGAGTCTATACCCAATGTTATCCTGTAGGACGCAGGGCCGGCTTTTGCGCTCAAAAGTTCCAAGAATATCAGATTATCTTCAAAATCTCTTGATCTTTGTTGATACCTGAATGAAAAATGCTGGTCTATGGCCCCAATGTTTGTAAAAAAACTGAAAAAATTCTCCACGTTCAGTTCAGCCGGAACCTCACCCGTTACCGAAGTCTGATCTTCCAGGAACTGAACTGAATACGATCGACCCCTCATTACAACTTTCTGTCTCTCTGGAACATGCACATCCAGGGTTATGAACGACGGCTTCCTCACATACATTATGCCCTCAAACGTGTCCTTGATATCCATCGAAACATTTACGGTAACCTGATCGAACATTGCCCGAAAACAGCATTTATCGGCGTAAACATCCTGTACTTTTTTCATCACCTGTTCTGCCGTCATCTCCTGCGCTCTACAGGTCTGATCACCGAATACAGAAGCCAGGCAAAGGATTATGAACGTAACCTTGATCAGTCTCATGAATGCACATCCTTACTGTCCAGGGCTGTGGAAACAAATTTTGCAATGAAAGCCGGATCATATTCATTTTTGGGGACTTCTATTCCCCTCAATCTTAACATTTTTTTCAGGATCGCTACTGGCGGAGCCAATTCCGAGAGTTCCGAATCCCTCAACATTTGCTCAAATACATCGTCACATTCGCCAAAGAACTTCGTTTTCCCACTGTCCATTACGAGCATTAAATCCAGTAGAGTCATGAACGGCGCCATGTCGTGAGAAGCAATAATTATGGTTCTCCTTTTACCAGACTTCATCCTGGAGATCATTCTTACTATTTCCAGAGACGAATACGGATCCATTGCGGCAAGTGGCTCATCGAAGATCATAATCCGGGGGTCGTTCACCAGCAGACACGCTATTGCCAGCTTCCGCCTCGATGCTTCAGAAAGCGATTGAGGACGTTCGCTTCCAATCTCTTCAAGATCCAGTCCAACATCATCACAAGCTCTCTTGCACTTCAGGAGATCTTCCTCAGATGGCGCTTCCTTGTCTATCCTGAAAGGGAACGTGATGTCGTCCAACACTGTATCTTCAAATAGCTGCCTTTCGGGACATTGAAAAACAAGACCTACTATCCTGGAGAGTTCCGCTTCAAGAAGACTCGAGTCAATGTCATCAAGAAACACTTTTCCATCAGTAGGCTTCAACAGACCGTTGAGGTTTTTCAATAAGGTCGTCTTTCCTGAACCGGACAATCCTATCAGGCCCATAACCTTACCGGATGGAACAGTAAAGGAAACTTCGTTCAGGGCGCATTTTTGCCATGGGGTGTTGGGACTATAAATAAACTGCAGACCTTCAACCCTTATTTGCAAACCTTGTTATCTCCTGAACCAGTGGCATAGACGCCACAAAGATTTCCGGACTATTTTTTGTCCCTGACTCTCCATGTCGCCCCACTCGGCCCATCCTCGATCAGAATACCCATGCCTGCGAGATGGTCCCTAATTTCGTCAGCCCGTTTGAAATTCCTGTCCTTGCGGGCCTGTGAACGCTCTTGAAGCAGGTTTTCTATATCAGCTTCTGAAATGCCGAGTTCAGTAGTGCCGGAGTGCCTTGCCTTCTCCACGAATGCCGAAGGATCATCATTAAGGATGCCAAGCACGTCGCGAGATAGTTTCAGGATGTCGGCCTTGCATTGCCCGAGAACCTCCGGGGTGGGAATCATGTCCGGTGAGGAGCCGTGTTCCGTATTTATCCTGTTCACACATCGGGCTGCCTCAAAAAGAATGGCGAGGCAACGCGGGGTGTTGAAGTCATCATCCATGACCTCAACAAAACGCTTGTCAAGATTGGAAATTTCATCCGGAACCTGTTGCGAAGTTCCTCCAGCTTCAATGAGTCTGTCGAGTACAAGGACTGAAGAATAAAGTCTCTCCAGCGCCGTAGCCGCTTCTTTGAGGCTTTCTTCGCTGTAATCAAGTGGGCTTCTGTAATGGCTGGACAACAGAAAAAGTCTTAATGTCTCGGGGTGACACAACTTCAGGATGTCCCGTATATTGAGAACATTACCCAGGGACTTGGACATCTTTTCAGATCTTATGTTAACAAACCCATTGTGAATCCAGTATGTTGCAAAATCACAGCCATGAGCGGCCTCTGATTGCGCAATCTCGTTTTCGTGATGTGGAAACGCAAGGTCTGCTCCCCCCCCGTGTATGTCAAAGCGTTCACCCAGATACTTGACGCTCATCGCAGAACACTCGATATGCCATCCGGGTCTTCCAGCGCCCCACGGACTATCCCAGTATGGCTCTCCAGGCTTGACGGCCTTCCATAACGCAAAGTCAAGTGGATTGCGCTTTTTCTGGTCGACCTCCACCCTGGCCCCGGATACCAGATCCTCAATCTTCTTTCCCGAGAGTTTACCGTAACCCTCAAAACTCTCTACAGAATACATTACATCGCCATTGACTTCATAAGCGTTACCGTTCCGGATTAGCTTGAGTATTATCTCCTGAATCTGCTCGATGTGTTCGGTAGCCTTGGGTTCAAAAGTTGGACGGAGAACTCCCAAGGCATCCATATCCGTATAAAATTCCCTGATGAATCTCTCAGCCAGGTCTTTCCAGTTTTCCCCAACCTGATTGGCCCTATTGATTATCTTGTCATCCACATCGGTAAAATTCCTTACATAAGTTACATCAAAACCGCTCTTCATCAGATATCGATATATTACATCAAAGAGCACTACCGAACGGGCATGGCCAATGTGACATAGATCGTAGACCGTGACTCCGCAGACATACATGCCAACCTTTCCAGGGTTAACGGTTGTAAAAGTGTCTTTTCTGCGAGTAAGCGTATTATAAATTTTGAGACCCATTTTTTGAAACTCCGGTATTTTAGAATTTTCGCCTGGCTAAATCCGGTAATCAGGATTAATCAGGGCCGTGGCGCAGGCTCGACAGCGGTATGATCCCAACTAATATTAACGTCTAAACCAACTCATTGAGCAAAACCGCAGCGCTAGCTGCCATACCCTCCTGCCTTCCGACAAACCCCATCTTTTCAGTCGTGGTAAATTTCACGTTAACCCTGGCTCTATCGATTCCCATTATTTCAGACAGATTGTTAATCATCATTTCACGATATGAGGACATCTTCGGTCTTTCAGCCATGACGGTAGCATCCACATTCGACAGAGAAAAACCCAAATCTTTGATTTCCTTCATGACATCACCCAAGAGTATCAGACTTGATATCCCCTTGTAGGCTGGATCGTTGTCCGGAAATCTCATGCCGATGTCACCAAGACCTGCAGCGCCGAGCAAAGCGTCCACTATGGCGTGAGTCAACACATCAGCGTCAGA
This sequence comes from uncultured Desulfomonile sp., assembly GCA_964542775.1. Taxonomy (GTDB): domain Bacteria; phylum Desulfobacterota; class Desulfomonilia; order Desulfomonilales; family Desulfomonilaceae; genus CAITZA01. The sequence goes on along the minus strand of CAZIVV010000285.1, from coordinate 2,837 downwards.
ATGCCCAAGCAATCCAACATGATAGTCTATTTCAACTCCGCCAAGAACAAGTTTGCGTCCAGTCGCAAATCTGTGAGCGTCAAAACCCTGTCCTATCCGCAAAATTTCGCACCTCCACGACTTGGCTCGAGCTTAATTCATAAGTAAACATTCGTCAAGAATGGGAGCTGTAACGTCCTCAGAAGATTATTGTTCTGGTTTAGTCACGGGTCAATTTCTTGACGAATTAATACATGTGGCATAAGATCCTTACAGTTTTAAGTATTAATCAACTGAATTATTTAAGGGATTCTTGTCCAAATGAAAAAGCCGGTTGGGAGTCCAGTAAAACTCAGAACTTTGTTTGGATTGTTTGCGTGGGTTGGCGCAGGCATTCCCCTGATAGTTCTCTTGTCCCTGATTAGTGGGCTGGCCGGTGGTCTGCTTGGAACCTACCTCATCTTCTCCAGAGATCTGCCTGATATTCCAGACCTACGCGCATACAGACCCAAGACCGTCTCCACATTCTATGCGGAAGACGGATCGGTAATAGGGCTCTTCTATAAGGAGAAAAGATTCCCGATATCCCTGGACTTCCTGCCTTCTCATGTCGTAAACGCTTTTCTCGCAGCTGAAGACGCCCGTTTTTTCTCTCATCCCGGGGTTGATCCTATCGGCGTCGGAAGAGCTGTTGTCAAGAATCTCAAGGTTGGAAACTATGCCCAGGGAGCCAGTACAATTACTCAACAGGTTACTCGTAATTTTATCCTTTCCAAGGAAAAGAAATTTTCCAGAAAGATCAGGGAAGCGTTATTGGCGTTCCGTCTGGAGAAGACTCTATCCAAAAAGGAGATTCTCGAACTCTACCTGAATGAAATTTACCTGGGCAGGGGCGCCTACGGGGTTGAGGCGGCTTCCGCCGTTTATTTTGGGAAAAAATCCACGGATCTAACAATACCGGAGGTAGCTCTGATAGCGGGGCTTGTCTCTAATCCGACCAAGAATTCGCCACCAAAAAACATTGAAGGGGCTCTGAAAAGGCGTGAATTTGTTCTGGGCAGCATGCTACGCAACAATTTCATCACGAACGATGAATATAACCTGGCCATGGCTGATGTCCCGAAGTTCCGCGAAAACCTTCCGACTCCTTCCAACAGAGCCCCCTATTTCACTGAAGCGGTCCGACAATACGTCCTTGAAAAGTATGGTTCTCAAAGATTATATGATGACGGGCTCCAGGTATGGACCACCTGCGACATCAAATTGCAGGAAAAAGCCACTGACAGTCTTTCAAAGGGAGCCGCTGCCTGGGAACGTCGTCAGAAAAGGGCTCCCGGGCTTATCAAAAGGCTCAAGCCAGCGGAGGTCAAAGAATTCCTCAATGCTGAGCCACTGCCTGAGCCTCCAATTGGAACTTACGTTCAGGCGGTCGTGATTGATTTGCCAAAACAGATGAAAAAGAGCAAAGACCGGAAATCCTCTGAGCCCTCTCCTTTGCTCTACCGTATGGCTTTCCAGGGAGGACTCTATTTCAGCATGGAACTCGATCAGGCATCAGCCTTCAGGGTTAACGATGTCATTGAATTCAAGGTTGTCGAGTCTTCATCCGGGGAAGTAAGTCTGTTGCAGGTTAAGACACCTGCGGTTCAGGGAGCATTGGTCTGTATCGAGAATTCAACCGGGTTTGTGAGAGCTCTGGTCGGTGGCCTGGACTATGAGAAATCGAGCTTCAACCGCGCGACACAGGCTCAGCGTCAGCCGGGAAGCGCATTTAAACCGGTAGTATTCGCTTCAGCCCTCGAATGGGGGGCTTACAGTCCACGGACCATGGTTTATGATGAGCCTATAGCCGTTGTAATAGATCCGCGCGAACCCGAGTGGATTCCATCTAATTCAGATGGTGGCTTCCTGGGTCCCGTAGATCTGAAGCGTTCACTTGCCCAGTCTCGCAATATTGTGGCAGTCAAACTCGTAATGGACTTGGGACCTGAATCTGTCATCAAAATGGCTCGGAACATGGGATTCCGAACTGCCATGGGTAGGAATCTGTCCATTGGGCTTGGTTCATCTGAAGTCACCCCGCTCGAACTGACTGCCGCCTATACTACCTTTCCTAACCTTGGAGCGCGCATCCCACCGACGCTGGTGAAAAAGGTGATCGACCGGTTTGGCAAAGTACTCGAGGATCACACAATACCTTCCGATCTGGTCAAAACTTCTACGATAAACAGGGGCTCCGGACGTAGCAAATCGGAGATCGTCGTGACGTCCAACAGCTCGGCGGAGCCCTATTTGGAAGCTTTTTTGGCTCAGAGGATGTCCGGACCAATCAGGGAGTCCGAAGAGGAAGAGCCGGCGCCGGGATTGCTGGACAATTCGATCCACAGGAAGGGGACAAATGCGATCCTTCTTGATCATGGAAACGATCCGTCTCAGGCGATGAGTCCTCAAACTGCGTATCTGATGCTTGGCATGCTTCGAGAGACATGCGTTTCCGGGACAGCCTCAGCAGCGGCAAAGCTCCGTAGAGGCGATCTGGGTGGCAAGACAGGAACAACTGATGACTGCGCGGACGCATGGTTTGTGGGATTCAATGGCAAATATACGACGGGCGTGTGGATGGGTTTTGACGCCAAGGTGTCACTGGGTAAACAGGAATACGGTGGAACTGCGGCATTACCGGTATGGATGGATTTCATGGGAGAGGCCCTGAGAAATGAACCTCTAACTGCTTTTTCTCCTCCACCTGGGGTGGTTTTCTGGGAGGCCACAGCCCAACCCGGGCCCGATAATCTGGAAAGGCTCTTTGAATTTGGCCCAGATCTGGATCCAAACTTCGCTACAAAACAAAATTGTCC
>CAZIVV010000284.1:0-22236 GCA_964542775.1 uncultured Desulfomonile sp. | reverse complement strand
GCCGTTCCCGATCATGCGCGCGACATAGGCTGGGAAGTGGATTTTGGGGCTGACTGGAAGTTGCTGGAGGGACTTACCTGGAACAACACGTTTGCTTACTGGCAACCCGGGACATGGTGGTCCTACGCCTATCCCAACACTGCCAATCTTTACAACATCACACCGCGTGGAACAGCTCCAACAGCCAATTTTGCCGCTGCCAGCGTAAATTCCGGACGGAAAATCGATCCTTTGTTTGCAATAAAAACGGAACTCGCTGTTAACTTCTGATCTAAAAATCTGCCTTTAAAAAAGAGGGTCATCACGGCCCTCTTTTTTTGTTTTTGTATTTGAGTCAGGTTCCGTGTCCAAAGACCACTGAAGAGATTAAATGCTATTTGTTTCCCATTCAAAGACGCGCATCAGGGCATATTCCGTTAGCTCCCGGTTAGTTTTTCATTAGTTGGCTTTAGTACAAATCTCCCTCATCACATTTAACTTTCAGCTAATATTAAACAAACATTCCTGCGGTAGCCTGCCTTCAAATCACTCGTAACTTCTGCGTAGTCAACCACGACTAACTTCTTTTTGTTTTGGAACAAAAAGAGCGGGATGTTGTTTGTTCGAGTAAACAAACACGTATCTATTTGATTTTATTGTTCTGGATTAGAGGAGGATTTATGAAAAGGATTGGTTTAGCAGGCTTGATAGCCGTGTTAGCAGTGTGCTTCACTGCGCCGGCCTTTGCCTGGGAATTTTCAATGAAGGGCGAATGGGAATGGCGTTATCGCTACTGGAGCAGACTGGGTCAAGACGATATTTTTGGAAAAATGGATGCCAACAGGGTAAACTTGGGTCTTAACCACCTTTATTTGTGGCCGGGGAATTCCACCACAAACAGGATGTCTTCGACCTACGGAGTGTTGGCTGGACAGAATAATTACGGGGCGGACATGAGCCTCACGGACAACAGAGCCACCATCTACCCCAAGATCAAGGTAAACAAGGCTATTTCACTGGAAGCCTCCGTCAACCTGACATCTCTCGGGTTATGGTCAGACGGCGATCCGTATAACATATCCACAAATTCCCGAAATGTCGGATACTACAACTCGATGTACGTGCCTATAAATGACAGGCCGGTGGCCAGCAACGTGCCCAATACCATGGTTACGCTTCAATGGTTGAAGGCATCCATCAAAACTCCGATGCTTGATTTCAGCCTCGGTTACAAGACCAGCTCCATCGGTATGGGACTCTGGAAACACAAGGACAACCGCGCGTCGTCGTCTTTTGGTGTCTCCGCCAATTACGGCCCTTTCAAGATCGGTTTCAGTCCGTATTTCGGCAGGGAACAATCATCCTGGGCTCTTGGAGACGCCACATCCCGGAACACCGGAGCTAATTCGAAGCAGAGACAGGAGGATCGCAGAGATTATTTCAAGGCCGTCATGGGTGAACTATCATACAGGAACGGCCCCCTGGAGCTTCAGCTAGTCTCGGATTCCTATCATCAGCCCAACGCTCCTGCAATATCAGGTGGAGCGGCGCCCGCTCCTTTCCGGGGTGGCGCCATCACCGCCGGACGTCCATCAGAGGACATATTACGTTACAGAATTGCGCTTGGAGCGAAGTATAACGACGGCAGATTTTTCTTCAACGGTGAGGCCGACTGGTTCAACCGTTGGCGATCTGGCAGAGGAACAGCAGATCCCGGTAACGTCAATGGCACAGACTATCTGATCAGACAGGACAGAGACAATAATGCGTGGCTTTACGGCGCAGAAATTGGAGCGTTAGCCGGGCCGAGCAAGATCACTTTCAACTATGTGCGCGCCACAGGTGACGACACCAGCACGAGGCACACCACAGAAGACGCGGCAGATTCTGAACAGAGCATTTCCGCCCCTTACATGAAGCCGTGGGGATACCTCATGTATTACATGTATGGAACCGGTGATGGATGGGACGCCTCCGGTCAGGGTCAGCCGACCAACTTCCATCACGTGGGAGCCAGGGTGGACTATGCGGTAGCGGCCAACCTCAACATCTTCGCAGTGCTATCTCACGCCTGGCGTGATCAGGCCAGCGCATACAGGCTTGGCGGCGACTACAGGATCGGGGGTCGTATCTGGACCAATGATGACATCAGGCGATCCCAGAACGGCGAAAATCGAGGAATGGCCGTTCCGGAACACGCTAACAACATCGGCTGGGAAGTCAACTTCGGTCATAGTTGGAAGCTTCTGGAGGGCCTGACATGGAGCGCCACTTTCGCCATCTGGCGCCCGGGCGAATGGTGGGCGCACGCGTTCCCCAATACGGCCAACATTTATCGTCAACTTAACGGAGCCGCTATACCTGCCACAGGAGACGAGTTCATCGCCATATTCGATACGGGTCGAAACATAGCGCCACTCTTCGCAGGCGAAACAACCCTTAACATAAGCTTCTAAGAGACTTTCATCCAATCACACACGATCTCCTGTGTCCGGTTTTCAATAAGGGAACAGGGGACCAGATTAAACGTTCCCCGAGCAATCGGGGAACGTTTTTTTTGAGCGGTCTCATGTGAAGCGTCAGTCTGGGAATTCCGAATCCGACACCCTTAAAACAGAATTGACACCTTGACTCCTACCGTTCCTGACTGGACATATAACAGTCCTAACAGTTTTCTAATGCCACCCTAACATTCTATGGACATTTCTGATCCAGACTGAAAGATGGAGATGATATTGATCTCATGAAACATTTTGTCTGACTGGCGCTGTAGGGCAATTCCCTCATGGGACAGGACGTCCCCCGGAGTTGTGTGATTTGTGGGGCCGATTTATCAAAAAGATAGGGGTAACAGAGATGACAGATGGGAAAAACAGAGTTCGAGTGTTGTTCCTCTGCACGGGAAATTCGTGTCGGAGCCAGATGGCTGAGGGTTGGGCCCGCATGCTGCATCCAGGAGTCATTGAGGCCTACTCGGCGGGTATAGAGAAGCATGGCATGGATAGACTGGCGGTTCGGGCCATGCTCGAGGCCGGCGTGAATATAGGAGCGCATGAATCCAAACTGTTGGATGAGCTCGACTCACTGGATTTTGATTACGTGATAACGCTATGCGACCATGCCCATGAGAGTTGTCCACTGTTTCCCGGTAATGCCAGGATGATGCATCAGGGTTTTGATGACCCTAAAACTCTGACTGGAACTGACCAGCCGGATGAAATCAGGATAGAGCCTTACAGAAGAGTCAGAGATGAAATAAGGCTTTTCGTGAGTCAATTACCCGAGATAATCAAACAGGGTTGATCATCCAACAAGAGCCTTGGACTAATTGTCGTTTTATTCACAGGTAAGTCATTGAAAAAATGAAATGTTATGTGTATAAGGGCATATCCTTTTCATATCGGCTTGACCGCTGGAAGGATTCTCGGCCGGTCTGGAGAAACGAGTCCTTTAGCTCATTACGCCAAAGGCTGTCCTGACAAACGACATTGTCTGTTTCTATCCAATTCAGAAGCCCTCATAGAGTTGAGGCGACAGTTGATTTGAGAATGGAAAATGTCAAAAGAAAAGATTTTGGTGGTCGATGATGAGGAAGACATTCTCGAGCTGGTTCGTTATAATCTGCTCAAGAACGGCTACAGGGTAACATGTGTTACGTCGGGAGAGCAGGCGATTGAAAAGCTGAAGGAAGAGACGCCACAGATAATACTGCTTGATCTCATGTTGCCTGGAATGGACGGTCTTGACGTTTGCAAAACCCTCAGGAATAATCTTGCCACTGCGAGCATCCCTATCATCATGATAACGGCCAAGGGAGAAGATGCCGATATAGTGACGGGCCTTGAACTGGGAGCGGACGACTACCTGACGAAGCCTTTCAGTCCACGAGTCCTGCTTGCCAGGATCAGGGCTTTACTTCGCAGGAACAAACAGGACGAGATTGATGAAACGAGTGTGGTGAAGATTCACGATCTGGTGGTGAATCCTGTCAGGCATGAAGTACTTGTCAAGGGTGAGCCGTTGATCCTGACAGCAACAGAATTCGGAATCCTGCATTTTCTGGCTCGGCGTCCCGGCTGGGTGTTCAGTAGGGATCAGATAATTAGCGCCGTCAAGGGAGATGACTATCCGGTTACGGAGAGATCTGTTGATGTCCAGATAGTGGGTTTGCGCAAGAAACTGGGAGACTCCGGAGATATAATAGAGACTGTAAGAGGAGTTGGTTACAGATTCAAGGAGTAATCAATGGCGGAGATCAGACAAAAGCTGACACGCTTTCTTTTTCCATCATTTGTGATAATCATCGCGGCGTCTGTGGGAATAATGACATGGCTGACAGCATCATCACTGGTTGATGTCTGGAAGCAGAATGCGATCACCAATCTCCAAACGCAGTCAAGAATACTCGCCAATCTTTGCGCCCATCTTCTGGAATCCGGCCGATCGTCTGAACTGGAGTCCATTCTACAGCCCGAAGGCATGGCCACAGACAATCGTATCACCATCTTCAATAAGGATGGCCGTGTCATTGCCGACTCATGGGATGATCCTTCGCGGATGGATATCAGTGTCAGGCGCCCCGAGATCACCGGCGCTCTATCCGGCCAGTCCACGGTCAATTCCAGACAGAGCTACACCGGCAACTCCAGCATGGTCTATGCCGCTTCTCCAATAGTTTCGCACGGCAATGTCATTGGGGCAGCCCGAGTCGCTATGAAACTGTCCTCGATAACTCAAGCCGTCTCGGTAGCATACTGGCAAATAGTAGCTGCAGGAATTGTCATCGTCATTCTGGCGTCAGCGGCCGCTTTTTTTGTTAGCAGGAGAATCAGCGCTCCTGTCTCTGAACTGCTTGTAGGGGCACGGAACTTTGCGACCGGCAATCTTGCCTACAGGTTAAGTCCTTCAGAATCTCAGGAATGCGCTACACTCGCTGAAGTCATGAATCAGATGGCCAGCATGCTTGAACTCCGCGTCAACAAGCTGACGGAGCAGCGTAACGAACTTGAGGCTGTGTTGTCAGGCATGAGCGAGGCGGTGCTCGCCTTAGACCGTGATGAGAGAATTATAAGGATCAACAGCGCCGCAGAGAAACTATTCGAAATTGACGCGTCCCGTGCAAAAGGCGCAACTCTTCAGGAAGTCATAAGAAACTCCCAACTGCACAGATTTGTCAGGCATGCCCTCCTTCGTAACATTGTCACCGAAGCCGAAATCCTGTTCATGGGTGAAAATGAGAAAGCTCTTCAGGCGCATGGATCAGCTCTTCTGGATTCAAAGGGATTAAAGATTGGCGCACTCATTGTTTTGAACGATATCACCCGCATCAAGAAACTGGAAGTCATCAGACGGGATTTTGTAGCAAATGTTTCCCATGAGCTTAAAACTCCAATTACCTCAATCAAGGGCTTTCTGGAAACTTTAAAAGAGGGCGCAATCAAAGATCCGGAGAATGCCGAGAGGTTCCTTGACATCACGATAAAGCACACAGACAGGCTCATTGCCATCATCGAGGATTTACTCAGTCTTTCCAGAATAGAGCAGGAAAGCGAAAAAGGTGAAGTAAAATTAGAACAGGTCTCCATAAAAGAAATTTTTGCTTCAGTCTCAAAGGCGTTCCAGGATAAAGCGAAACATTCCGATATATCTGTAGAATACCAAGCGGATGAAACAATGGCCGCTCTGGGTAATCCGACGCTACTTGAGCAGGCGGTGGGCAATCTGGTGGACAATGCTGTAAAGTATAGCCCTGCTCACAGCTCAGTTCACGTCAAATCCATCCAGAGAGGCAATCAGATTGTGATAACGGTGGCTGACCAGGGTAGCGGCATAGCCAAGGAGCATTTAGGAAGAATTTTTGAACGCTTTTACAGGGTAGACAAGTCCAGGAGCCGCAAGGAAGGCGGAACCGGACTCGGTCTGTCGATAGTGAAGCATATAGTGGGGGCGCACAACGGAACTGTCAGCGTAACAAGCTCTCCTGGCGCAGGTAGCGTTTTCACGATAATAATACCGGCTTACCAGGATACTGCTAACTTCTAAAGCGGTTGGGTTTTCATGAAATTGGCTCTAGCGCTAGGGGTACAACATAAATTGCGCTCTGTCCCGAATAAACCTGTTGAGGTCATTTTGCCAGGAGCCTTCAATTTCTTTAACTGATACGCCAGCCATGACTGCATCCGATACTTTTTTATCACCTATTATCACGTCAATCGGTCGTCTATTGAAAACATATTCGTAGGGACCTTCATAGAGTTCAAATTCGGCGCCGTGTGTTTTCACTATTGCTGAAAGGATGGCCAACGATGCGAGATATGGCCTGAACCTACTCCGATCGGTCACGTGAATCTGAAATCCCGAGCATCTCTTCCTGGCAAACTTGTTGAATGTTGGGGCGAAGCTTACCTCCCTGAGCCTCGATCCCATGAGGCAAGAGCTCTCAAGGTTCTCAAGTATCAAGCGAGTATCAAAATACGGCGCCCCAAATATCTCGAAGGGACGAGTAGTCCCCCTACCCTCAGAAACCTCTGTGCCTTCAAACAGAACCTGCCCGGGATAAACGACGGCAGTATCAACTGTGGGCATGTTGGGTGAAGGCATGGCCCATGTCAATCCTGTCTCATCAAAATACTGACCCCTCGACCATCCCGTCATCCGTATGACCGTCAGGTCACAGCCGATGCTATAGGTCGAATTATAGTACGACATCAGTTCGCCCAGGGACAGGCCGTGCCTCATCGGAATGGGATATGGTCCCACAAAAGAGGCGTAGGTAGGGTCAAGAACATTGCCCTCGACGTCAAGACCGTTTACGGGATTGGGTCTGTCAAGGATGACAACAGATTTTCCCAGCTCTGCGCATGCTTTCATTACATACAGGACCGTGGTCGCAAAAGTATAAACCCTTGTTCCAACGTCCAGAATGTCGACAAGAACCGTGTCAATTTCTTCAAGCATCTCCGGCGAAGGTCTACGCGACGATTCGTAAAGACTGTAAATCGGGATATGATATTTCTCATGAACAAGGTGGGACGATTCAATCATGTTGTCCTGCTCTGTAAGCCCTACACCATGTTGGGGACCAAACAGGACTTTCAAACGACCCGGAGCTATTGAGTTAATGACATCAGGAGCCAGATACCATGTCGAACTTATCGACGCCTGATTGTATAACAATCCCAGATTACCGTATCCGTCCAGAAGCTGCGGAGACTTCCGGATTACATCCAAGCCTGTTTCTACCATTGCCTTTGCTTCCTGAACGTCAACACTATTCCCACCTGCCTCCACGTCCACGCCTCAATTCGTATGCATTGCCACCCCATTTTCTCACTATGACGGTTCTTTCGCCTGGACCACCGGCAACCATGTTGCTAACTATCCATGATACAAGGCTTACAACCAGAGAAGCAAAGAAAGCGCTCCAGAAGGAGTCCACATGGAACCCGGGGACGATGGATCCAACGAACATGAATAACAGGGCATTGATTACGAGAACGAAAAAACCCAGAGAAACTACGGTCAAAGGTAGGGTCAGCAGTATCAGCAGGGGCCTGATCGATGCGTTGAGAATGCCCAGTATCGCGGCTGCGATCAGGGCGGAACCGACGTCATCGACCCTCACACCGGAAAACAGCTTTGGAACTATCAGGACAGCAATTGTAATTGTCAGCCATCTAACGAGCATACCGGGCATTGTTCATCCTTTCCTGGGGTCTGACAAAAGATGTTAACTTTTATCGGATTCTTTCATCTTCTTCACAAAAGGCTCTAGCAAATCTATTGGCACGGGGAAAATTGTTGTTGAGTTCTTTTCCGCTGCGACTTCCACCAGGGTCTGAAGGAACCTGAGCTGAAGCGCTGTAGGCTCTTTTGCGATTATGGAAGCGGCTTCGGACAATTTGGCGGCCGCCTGGAATTCACCTTCGGCGTTTATCACCTTGGCTCGTCTTTCTCTCTCAGCCTCAGCCTGTCTGGCAATGGCACGTTGCATCTCAGACGGCAGATCTATGTGTTTTACTTCGACCATGCTGACTTTCACACCCCACGGACCGGTGTGCCTGTCGAGTATCTCCTGGATCTCCATGTTCACTTTCTCACGCTCTGCGAGCAAATCGTCAAGCTCAGACTGACCGCAGACACTCCTGAGGGTTGTCTGGGCAAGCTGCGAAGTCGCATAGAGATAGTTTTCAACCTCTATGACCGCCTTGGTGGGGTCCATTACCCTGAAATATATGACGGCGCTGACCTTTACCGAGACGTTGTCCCTGGTTATCACGTCCTGTGACGGCACATCCATGGCGACAGTCCTGAGACTCACCCTGACCATTCTATCAATTACAGGCACAAGGATGATAAGACCCGGGCCTTTGTGATCGATTACACGCCCCAGCCTGAAAATTACACCGCGTTCATATTCATTAAGCACCTTGATGGCCATGAAAAGAAAAACAACAACGAGCACTATTATTATTCCGATTGCATACATCAGTATCCCTCCTTGGTTAGCGATCATTCAATTGATATGGACATCAAAGGTGGTCAGCAGACATCACCCAGATACATTATAGCGGATCATTCGTAATAAAAACGCTTAAATCGTCTACTCTTAGTACCCGAACCCGCGAACCCTTAGGCACAAAATTGTCGGCATGGGCGTTCCAGTATTCGCCGTGAAGAGCTATTTTACCTTCGCGATCGATGTCTGTCAGCGCAATGCCGTATTCACCAACCAGGCCCTGTTCTCCGGTTCGGGGTTTGCTCATCCAGGCCTTTACCACAAGACCTAGCGCAAATATAAAAAAGGAAGAGACGGCCGCCACTGTCGGGATGATCACGGCCCATGAAACGCGCATCGCCACTTCGCCTGTCTCGAAAAGCATTACCGAGCCAAGCGTCATGCTTATTATAGCGCCTACCGACAGAACTCCAAAGGATTGAACCTTCAGTTCCAGAACGAACAGGACTACTGACAGGATGATGAGTAAAATTCCGACATAGTTGACCGGGAGCACCTGCAGGGCAAAAAACGACAGCAGAAGGCATATTCCACCGGCAACCCCCGGGAAAATCATACCGGGATTGTAAAGTTCCATCATGATGCCGATGCCACCTATCATCATCAGAATGTAGGCTACGTTAGGATTGGCTACTGCGTCCAGAATCTTGAACCTGAGACCCGGGACCACCTTCTCAACCGTAGCTCCCGCCGTCTTCAGCGTAAATTCACTGTTCTCCTTCGTTACCTTTCGACCGTCAAGCTGCTTCAAAAGATCGGGGACCGAGTCGGCTACCATTTCTATGACCTTGATATCCAGAGCTTCCTTAGCCGTGATGGAAACACTCTCCCTGATCGCCTTTTCAGCCCAGTCCGCATTCCGGCCTTTCCTGAGCGCTATTCCACGTATGTAGGCGGTCAAATCATTGATTATCTTTTCAGACATGGCCGAATCTATTTCCTGGCCACCGCCTCCCACGGGATGCGCCGCGCCTATGTTCGTGCCGGGGGCCATGGCGGCTACATCTGCGCAAACAGTTATCAATGCGCCGGCAGACGAAGCCGATGATCCTCCAGGAGCCACATAGACAACTATCGGCAACTTCGCGTTGATCATTTCCTTTATTATTGTCTTGGTGGTGGTTACCATGCCACCGGGTGTATCCATCCGGATGATTACAGCTGCAGCGTTCCGGCTCTCTGCTAATTCAATTCCCTTGATGATGTAGTCAGCCAAAGCCGGGTTGATCGTTCCATCAACTTCGAGCAGGAAGACCAGGGGTTTGGCCGCTTCACTCTGCGCCAGTGGCTGGGCGCCGTTAGTGTGAACTCCCAGAACCATTCCACAAACAATTAAGGCCAGATAAAACAACAACCTGAGTCTTTTCATTTTCTATTCTCCACCACGCGACAGTGGCAAATTGAGCAAAGACATTACCTGCTTCAAGTCATCCCAGGCCAACCCTTTGTATTTCCTGTCATCAGGGCCCTGCCGTAACAGGAAGGAGGGATGAAAAGTCGGCATGACCGGAATACCGTTCAATTCGTGAAACTTGCCGCGAAAACTCCCCATCGGGCCTTTCAGTCCGAAAAGGGCCTTCAACGCGACCTTACCCAGAGTTATTATTGCTTCGGGCTGAATAGCTTCTATCTGGGCATGCAGGAACCCTATGCACTCCTGAACTTCGTCTTCCTCGGGATCACGGTTCTTTGGAGGCCTGCATTTCACAATATTCGCTATGTAGACATTGGACCTGTCCAGACCCATGGCGGCAATCATTTTCGTAAGTAATTGGCCGGCGCGTCCTACAAAGGGGCGTCCAGCCGCATCTTCATCCCTGCCCGGCCCCTCGCCAATGAACATTAGCCTGGCATCCGGATCGCCCTCACCGAAAACTATGTTGGTTCTTGCTTCACATAGCCTGCATCTTCGGCAATCCCCCATCTCCCTGCGGATAGCCTCAAGTCCGGAGTCCCTGGATTCCTCGGTGACAGGGGCGGACAAAACATGCCTGAGCCCGGAATCTATCTGAAACTCAAGGTATTCCCTGACCTGCTTCAATGTTTCATCAACTTCATTTGGCATTTTTGGCGATCCTGATCCCCTTGAGTCGTGTGTATGTCGGGTCTGAAGCAGTGTCAGCCCTTGATGGCGAGACACTCATCCAGTATCCTGTCTGCCACCTCATCCTTTGTCATCAGGCCCAAATCTGTCTCACAACCCGATCTGAATATTAGTTTAACTATGTTTGTATCACAATCAAAGCCCGCTCCGGGTTGTGTTACATCATTAAGCACTATGAGGTCGAGGTTTTTGGCGTTGAGTTTTGAGCGGGCATTCTCTACGGGATTCGAGGTTTCTGCCGCAAAACCAACAAGTACCTGTCCATCCTTTTTGCTTGAGCCGAGTTCTTTCAGTATGTCGGGATTTCTCTTGAGCTTGATTGTGCCGTCAAAACCGTTTTTCTTTATTTTGGAATTCATGAAGGTTTCGGGACTGAAATCGGCTACAGCCGCCGCTTTTATCACAATGTCACATCCCGGGGCCAATTCGAGAACCTTTTCCCTCATTTCAGCGGCTGTTATCACAGGATGCTGATTGACCCCTATCGGAGGATCAGCTTTTATAGGACCGAAAACCAGATCAACCGACGCTCCGCGAGAATAGGCACGACGCGCCAGAGCCACACCCATCTTGCCTGAAGACTTGTTCGTCAGAAACCTGACCGGATCAAGAGGCTCCTGTGTTGGGCCCGCTGTAACAAGCACCTTCAGACCTGACATATCCTTGGGAGCAAGCAAGTGCTCAACATAGGTAAAAATCGCTTCAGGTTCGGGCATTCGCCCGGGACCGCTCCAGCCGCAGGCAAGAAATCCTGAATCCGGAGTCATCAGATGGTAACCCAGGGACTCGAGCTTCTTGATGTTCTCCTGAACAAGACGGTTTTCATACATGTTCACATTCATGGATGGACACATGACGATGGGACATTTAAGTGCGAGCGTTACCGTTGTAAGTAGATCATCTGCGATTCCACCGGCGACTTTACCTATGAAATTTGCAGTTGCAGGGGCGATGACCGCTATGTCGGCCTTGTCGGCAAGTTCAATATGCTCTACGGATGGCATGTCCGGATGGTCCCACATGCCGATGCTGACTTTGTTCCCGCTTAGCGTGGCAAGCGTAAGCGGCGTCACAAAGTTGGTAGCGTTCCGGGTCATCACAACATTTACGCTCATCCCGGCCGTTGTCAGCAACCTTACCAGCATCGGAATTTTGTAAGCCGCAATGCCGCCGGTGACTCCGACCAACACTGAAAAACCCATCTGTTATTCCTCCACTGAACAAATCCTGGACTTCCCCTGAACACTAACGAAAAAAGGTGGGCCAATAATCATGAAATGAACCCTTTTTGTATAGCAATGACTCCAGTCGCTGTCAATGACACCTCTGGAATCCCACACTTTCATAGCCATTTATTACAGCCAGGCTGTCCGTCAAGTTCCGGTTAAGTGGTTGACAATCAGGTGTTCATTCTCTAGAGTCATCCTGTATAAAAATCTGACGCAAGGGGCTTCATCAAGCCAACTGTCGCACGACTGCGGATTCGTGTAAGTGGGGGAGAACCCTTTGATTTCGGACAGCTCAAAAAGATACCTGCAATACATAGCCCTCTCAATTTTCGCCATTACATCGATACAGCTCACGTTTCTTTCACCTTATGTCGTGATAGTTGAAGGTGAGAGAGCAAACATATTTTCCGGAATGCTGTGCGCCTGCGCATTGTTGACAGCCCTTGTGTCCGTGAGACCTGGATTCATCAGGATCAGACCCACCGAGATTGCCATATCCGTCATACTCTCTATTCTGGCTGCGGCAAGCTCTGCCTTCAGTTCAACCCCCGCTTCCTCCGGATGGCGGGCATTTGTGATCATGTCATCAGGGTTGGGAGGATACTGGACGGCCAGGCTGTTACTTCAATCGGTGTTCGCAAGAAAGGCATTTGTCTACTTTTGCCTCGGATTGATGCTCTGCAGCAGTTTCCTCTTTTTTCTCGCCATAATTATGGGAATTGAAGGCTACAAATTTATTGATGTTGGATACCATGCCATTAGTTCCAGGATCATGGTCATGTCATTCGCTCCCATTGCATTGATTGCCTCGGGGATTCCTGCAGGAATCGCACTGGGAATAGCAGGCCTGGTAATCGGTTATCTTACATTGATTGCGAACCTGGTGTGGGGTAATGTATCAACTGGGCCGGTCATTCCAATACTGATGTTTCTGGCAGGTTCAATTTTCCTGTGGAAAAACAAAAGACTCAGGAAGATTTTCGTCTCAGCGCTTGTAGTGACCACGGTTGTCGCGGCCGCATTCTCCGTAGCCATAGTCAGGGATCTGCCAAAGGATAGTCAGTCCGTAGCCTACAGAATTGAAAACATCTTTTTTTCCGCTCACATAGCCATGAAACATCCCTTACTGGGCTCCGGGCCTTTTGCGCCACGGCTGACCTACCTGGACGATTACCAGATCAC
Organism: uncultured Desulfomonile sp.; assembly: GCA_964542775.1. Taxonomy (GTDB): domain Bacteria; phylum Desulfobacterota; class Desulfomonilia; order Desulfomonilales; family Desulfomonilaceae; genus CAITZA01. Next base: position 9,224 of record CAZIVV010000284.1, on the reverse strand, counting down.
ATATCCATACCTGAGCAAAGACAGATTCAAGAAAATGACCGAGCACGTCAGGACATCGGAAAATCTGCCACTGACGTTAATTGCCGAGTTTGGGCTACCGTTCGCTTTGATTTACGGCGCCGCCATAGTGATTATTCTTATTCGGATGTTCCGGTTAACAATGAACCCGCCACCGGGATTCTATCCCCATCCTCTGGCGCTTCTGCTGCCCACACTGGCTATGTTAATGCAGTTTCAGATATTCGATGGAATATATCATCCCCAAATAAGCTGGTTTTTCCACATTTTACTTGGCATGTGCTTTCTGGACCATGGCAGAGCCGATGTTGGCGCCCAACCTTTCATTTGAAGAATAACTGCTCTAATCCGGGATCGGTTTCAACACGTTGACCTTACCATTCGGACCAAGGATTCGCGTGAAAGGAAATTCGGCCACACTCCTGTAGCCTTCCAGAGGACCCAGAGTTACAACATAATCTTCTCTTTTTACCCACCACCAGCTGTGCCCCTGCTTTACTTCATGATTCATGTCGTAACAGTGATAACCGTTAAATTCAAAACCGCCGTCAAAATCACATGGCCTTGCCTTCAGGTGACTGATAACGAAATGATTGGCCTTTGTGACGGTTCGTCTCACCTCGAGGAAATCCCTGGTCCCTAATACCGAGAATATCATCATGGCGATTAATGGAACACCCGCAAGAGCCAGACCTACCCGAGAAAACCTGTAATCCCCTCTCAGACCATAAACAGAGCAGATCCAGACTATCGTCAACACGCAGACCGGTATAATGTAGCGATCATGCAAGTCCGTGAGAATCACAATCACACAATATCCCCCAAGCGCCACAATACTCATGACTGAGATGAAACCGGAAGACGTTTGTCCTGACCTGAATAGTTCTTTCAATGACACGGACAAAAATTCGTAGAGCCGCATCAATAGAGCCCCAAGACACAATACTGTCCACCAGACGACTACATAAAACATCGCCGGAGGAATAGTCCAGGTTCTGGGGATGCCGAGCAGATAGCTGTCCTTTAGCAATACCGGACCTATGCCGAAGTTATAAATGACATTGCGCGACAGCAGGACAGGAGGAGTGAATACCCCTGTAAAGGTCAGGATTTCAACAATGATGAAGATTGCGGTGGTTGCCAGCGCAAAGATGGAAAATGAGCGCCGGTTCTTCAGGCCCAGCAAAATAGGCGCAACGAGCGGGGAGACCATAAAAGCCGTGTATCCCAGAATACTCTGTGCGAACTGGCCCAGCACAAATAGAGGGTAATCCGGAAATCCCTTCAGAAACGGATAGGATAGAAGATCGTGAAGTTTTTCGTGCTTCGTGATCGGGGAGCTGCCTATCAGCGACAGAAACCACTCAAAACCCAGCCACGGGATTACAACAAACATCGATGTAAGTAATAGACTGCGTACCCTGCCGAATTTTGTTCCCGCCGCCGTGACCATGCATGTGATGATAAACGCTGCAGGAATTATAATCGCCAGTTGACGTGTCAATATTCCGGCAAGTGAAAACACCAGTCCGGTCACCACCAACCAACCGCTCGACCTGTCAATTCCCTCTTTCAGGAAAAAGATGGAAAAAATCAGGAGCGAAATAAACGTTATATCGGTCATGAACGTGAACGATTGGGAAAAATACAGGGGATTGAACATCAATGTAAGCGATGCTAGAAAACATAACCAATCCGGTAGTTTCATTGACCTGATGATCAGAAATATTCCGATTATCCCGAGTAGCCCGAGCACGCAGACAGATAGCCGCAGGACAGTCAGGGAATAACCGAAAAGTTTCGTGAACAGATAACCCCACGCAAGGTGGGTCACCAGTGAAGGACCACCGGACGCGTGAGCCGGACCTTTGCCGGTCGATCCAAGCCGACCCTCGTTGATCAGCTTTTCCAGGCTTGTCACAAAGGCATAGTCATCGTTTATCATGAACTCCCCAACGGGATTGACGATCAGGCATGACACAGCCCAGATCAGACACAAGCCAATAATGTATTTTGTCGATGAACGCATTACTTCCCGCAAACGAACCTTTTGCCTGACATTAACACCCGTTGAGGTTTTTATCAAAGTCAGATCAACAAGAAAAATCTCTGAATCAGCAATCCTTGTGTTGACAGATCGAAATTAAAAAGATAAACATTAAGTTTATACTTGACCTGTTCAAGTAAAAAGATTTCCTCACGATCTGCGCCCATAGCTCAGCTGGATAGAGCAACGGACTTCTAATCCGTAGGTCAGAGGTTCGAATCCTCTTGGGCGTACCAATCTTTTCAACATGTTCCAAGCTGATTGTGCTAATTGCTGACGGCCTCGAGCTCAATTTTTCAACTCACAGGTCCTATGAATACCTTGTTACCAGACAGGGGCTTTGATATCATTTAGTTTTAGAATGACAGAGTGTGGTCGGCTCAACTTCCACAGTTTTGATCCTCTGCCTCAAATGTGCTGACTCTCAGTGTGTGACGCAACCTGTAGGATCTTTTGCTTCCATTGCCTTGATAGCGCTCAAGACGTCCAATCGCTGAACTATTGCGCTATTTTGGTTAGCTTATCATCTTCTTCAACATCGGAAGTCGAGTAATTTATGCCAGCATCATCATAGCTCATCTAAGGCTGGTATCAGAGACGGCACGAAAAGGTGTCTAATTTTCTGCGCTATCGCCACACGTTTTTTAATGTTTGCATTTTAGGCTGCATATATCTGCCAGAATTGGCAGCCGGTTCTCACCTCCTTTCTGTTGGGAACCAGAACTGGTTTACCTCAGGACTAGGGGCCTGCGCCTCAAAGCTTAATCATGATCCGCACGGCATTGTGTTCGGCCGGCAATTGAGCCTAATTCATTCAGGCTTATTTAATCTTGCGCTTTTTTGTATGGGTTCATGCCCCTGCCTGAACTTACAGCCTTTCAGTTTTGTTGACTGAATGGATCTGCTGGGAACTAACCGTCCTTTGGTCTAACTGTAACCCTCAGGGGGTAAGATGTCACAACACGAAATTGAGAAATCCGGATCGAGCCAGTCGCGCAGATCTTATTTTGATGATCCGGACATTAATGGTCCGGTCGTTACACCATGTCGTAATTTGACATTACATGAGAGGTTTTCAGAAAAAGCGGCAAAATTTCCTGACACCCCTGCCATTATATCTGATGATGGAAACTACACCTACGAACAGGTAGAAAAACTGTCCAACGCTCTGGCCAGGAAAATCTCTGAACTTACAGATGGAAAGAGTAGCTTTGTGGGCATATCCATGGAGCGGTCTGCCTTGGTCGTTGTGGGCATCCTCTCCATAATCAAGGCTGGGAGCGCATACGTTCCGCTCGATCCCACCTACCCCAAAGAACGCCTTCATGACATGCTAGCTGACACAAAAGCTCCAATTGTTATCACTACATCAAATCTCAAACCAGTATTTGCCGATAACGACGTCCTGATGTTATGTCTCGATGATTGCCCGGATTTGATTCATGAAGAGAGGTCTTTTCGAAAAGATTATGATCCTGAATCATTAGCTTACGTCATCTTTACATCAGGTTCTACCGGTAAGCCCAAGGGTGTCTGTTGTTTTCACAAATCTGTCCTGAATCTTCTGTGCGATTTCCAGAATCGCCAGCCGATAGGACACGGCGATATCTGTAGCTGGTGGACCAGCCTCAATTTTGATGTTTCAGTCTATGAAATCTTTTCACCATTGATCGAGGGGGCTACATTGATAGTGGCTCCCGAATCTGTCAGGGCTAACGGCCCCGAACTTATGGCCTGGCTTTATGAAAACAATGTCACCAGCGCCTACCTGCCTCCTTTCATGGTCTCTGACCTCGATTTCTGGACGGCGACAAATCCCGGCAAGGGCATTCTGAGACGTTTACTGGTGGGCGTGGAGCCTATACCGGAGAGGACTCTGCTGAACATAGACAGGGCCATTCCATCTGTTCATGTCATAAATGGTTACGGTCCTACCGAAACTACCATCTGCTCCACGCTTTACTCGGTCACTCCTGCCAACCCTGTTCATGACAACACTCCTATCGGAAAACCGGTTCAGAACACCGTCATCAGAATCCTTGACGAAGAAGGCAATTTGTCTTTAAGAGGAGAGGCGGGAGAGTTGTTCATTGGTGGTGTGGGCTTGGCCAAAGGCTATCTTGACAGACCTGAACTGACACAGGCGCGCTTTGTGTCAGATCGTTTCTCTGATGATCCGGGCGCAAGGCTCTACAAAACAGGTGATCTGGTAAGACTTCTGGACGATGGCAACCTTGAATTCCTGGGACGCAAGGATTTCCAGGTCAAACTTAGAGGTTTCAGAGTTGAACTGGGCGAAATTGAAACATTGCTGCGGGGACTCAAACAAATCAGGGAGGCCGTAGTCCTGCTGAGAGAAGATGAGCCGGGAAGACAAAATCTCGTTGCATACTTTGTCTTTCGCAAAGGGGAATCACTTTCGATCCGCTCAGTCAGGGATCATTTGAGAAAATACCTGCCGGACTACATGATTCCATCGGCATTCGTGGAGATTGGAACAATTCCCTATACGACAAATGGCAAGACTGACAGGAATGCATTGCCGGTTCCGACAGCGGAGCATGTCATCCACTCGGATATTAACGAAAATCAGGAACCGGAAAGTTCGGTCGAATCCTCATTGCTCAGTTATTTCAGAGAATTATTGAAGATAAAAACGGCGGGAGTCCACGACAATTTTTTTGAACTTGGAGGACATTCACTACTGGCAACTCAACTGGTCTCACGCATAAGAGATGAATTCCACACAAGGATTTCGTTGTCAGACATTTTTAAAAACCCGACTGTCCGACAGTTGTCCCAAACGATTCACTCCCTGAAGTCAGATCAGCCTGAAACGACTCTTATGTCTCTGAAACACACAGGCGTGCTATCTGAATATCCCATGTCCTGTTCCCAGATGAGGATCTGGTATCTTGATCAACTCGAACCCAACACCCCTGCCTACAACATTTGCGTGGCCTACAGGTTACAGGGGTCCATCAACCTCATGGCGTTAAATGAATGTGTCAATTGCATATCCGATCGACACCAGAGCCTGAGGACCACGTTTGAGAAAAGTGAGCCCAATCCCGTTCAGATTGTTCATCAACTAGATCGGTTTGCCATTCCATTAGTTGATCTGAAGGATCTGCCTGATTCCCTGAGAAACTTTGAAGCCCTTAGCATATGCAATAAAGAGGCTCATCGGGGATTTGATCTACGTAAAGGACCTCTGTTCAGATGGCTCCTCATAAGATTGAACGAAAAAGAGCACATTTTAGTGTTCACCATCCATCACATAATCTCTGATGGCTGGTCCATGGGGATAATAGTAAGTGATCTGATGCGACTCTATTCGGACATAGTCAATCGACGTCCCGTTTCGCTCACTCCCGCACTGTACGATTATACGGACTATTCCGTAGCCCAGGAGCTATGGATGGACACCCCTGTGTACCATTCCCAGATTTCTTACTGGAAAGAAAAATTAAGAAACATCCCTGAACCACTTGAGCTTCCCACCGATTTTCCACGTCCGGCGATTCAGAGCCATAGAGGTTCCAGTCAGACAATTTTTCTGGATGCTGATATCTGCGCCGAACTCAGAAAGCTGAGCTCAAAGGAAAACGCCTCATTCTTCATGGTATTGCTGGCCGGTTTCAAAGCATTGTTACACCGTTATACCTCTGAGGGAGATATAACTGTGGGGACATTTGTCGCAAATAGAAATCGGTCTGAAATTGAGAACATAGTAGGTTTTTTTGTCAATACTGTTGCAATAAGGACCGAACTCCACGACGATCCCACTTTTACAACACTAATTCGAAGGGTTAGAGACAACGCCTTAGAGGCCTTTGCCAACCAGGACGCGCCCTTTGAAAAAGTGCTGGAGGAAGTCAAACCTGAAAGAAGTTTGTCCCGGACTCCCATATTTCAGGTCATGATGGCCCTGCAGAATATGCCGATCCCCGGCCTGGAATTGCCTGATCTGGAATGTGAACCCATCGAACTTGATAGCTTTCGATCCAATTTCGATCTCACGCTCTGGATGTACGAGACTGGGGACACACTAAAAATGGTTCTTGAATACAGCGCCGATTTATTCAACGAATCTACTGTTTCCAGAATGCTACAACATTACAGAAACCTGCTTGACCAAGTCCGTTGCGCACCAGATCAAAGAATATCCGAAACGGAATTTCTCTGCATCGACGAGAAAGAAAAGTTACTTTCCGTCTGGAGTGGTCGGCATTTGAAAACTGAGCCCGTAGAAGAGACGGTTGTTGAAATATTTGAAGAGCAGGCGAGGACGTTTCCCCAAAATGTGGCTTTGTATGACCCTCATGGAGACTCTGGCCCACCTCTGGAATTATCTTACCGGGATCTGAACGCTAAGTCCAATTGTCTGGCTCGAGCTTTAATCGGTCGTGGAGTTGGCCCTGAAACATCTGTAGCTCTTTTTACGGAACCTTTCAGTTTCATGGTCATCGGGATAATGGGAATTCTCAAGTCAGGGGCGGCATATGCGCCACTGGATTCGAAGTACCCCGAAAAACGCATCGAATTCATACTCGGTGACACTCACGCGCCAGTAGTCTTGACCGATCGGGCGAATGAACAACGACTCCGGCATATACTGAGCAATTCTGAACTGGACCTCAAACCTGACATAGTATGCCTGGACAGTGACTGGAATCAAATTGAGTCTTTTTCAGGGGAAGACATTGCCAAAAAACCCTCCAGATCTGACCCCGCATATCTGATTTATACATCCGGATCTACTGGAAAACCTAAAGGAGTCATTATAGAGCATGCCGCCCTGGCAGTTTTTACCAGGTCGGCGTCAAGACTTTACAATATTTCCAGTTCGGACCGAATTCAGCAGTTTGCATCACCCAGCTTTGACGCCAGCGTTGAAGAGATATTCTGCAGTCTATGTTCTGGAGCCACGCTCATACTTAAATCCGACACAGCTCTTAAGGCAATGTCTGAATTGGTCGCCGAGTGGTCGCATCACCAAGTCACCATCCTGGATCTCCCCACTGCATTCTGGCATCAACTAACCGTAGCCATTGAGGAAAACTCAGTTTGCCTTCCAGAAACCCTTAGAACTGTAATCATTGGAGGAGACCAACCATCCGTGGAACGTTTGAGGGCGTGGCGAGTGTCGGCGAATCCGGATATCAGGCTCATCAACACATACGGACCCACAGAGACTACCGTCGTATCCACATCTGCGGATTTGACACCAGGCAAAGAGACTGATTCGGGTTTTTCCCAGATTCCAATAGGAAGACCTCTAGAGCACGTGAGAACCTATGTATTGGACAGGAATCTGAATCTGGCCCCTATGGGGGTTCCCGGTGAACTTTGTGTCGGCGGCAAGGCCATAGCCCGCGGATATGTCAACCTTCCTGAAGAGACGCTGAAACGCTTTACCAAAGATCCTTTCGGTGATTCTGACCGGGACAGGATTTACAGGACGGGAGACCGGGCAAGATACCGCGAGGATGGACAGCTCGAGTTTTGCGGACGAATAGACCGTCAGGTGAAAGTACGAGGTTTCAGGGTAGAGTTGGACGAAATCGATTTGGCTCTGAAAAACGTGCCAAAGATTCTTCAGGCCTACACCGTGGCAACGGGAAATAATTCCAGGCCCGCACAACTTCGGGCTTACGTCGTCTTGCAGAAAGGTTGCCATGTAGAACGGTCTGAAATTGTGGAGCGCCTCAAGGTCCAACTTCCGGACTTCATGATCCCTTCGGCTTATGTTGTTCTGGAAGAATTTCCCTTAACTTCGGGTGGAAAACTGGATGTTAACGCCTTAAAGCATATCGGTTTTACTGAAAGCCTGAAGCCGGCGACGCTTGAACTTCCGAGGACACCCATAGAAGAAGTCCTTTTGAATATCTGGAGAGACGTATTCCGATCCGGGCAAATTGGAATAAATGACAATTTCTTTCACTTGGGTGGCCATTCGCTCATGAGCATAGAGATTATCGATCGAGTAAACAGAGCGGGCTTGAGACTGACACCCGCAGAGTTCATCCAGAACCCGACAATTGAAGGGCAGGCGAGAGTCGTCAGCATTGCTAAACCTTCAACTGGGACCGGAACATGGCAATGCCTGGTTGAACTCCAGCCCCACGGGGTGCGGCCGCCGTTGTATCTTGTTCACTCCAATCCTGGAGATGTTCTCGGGTATGTGAACCTCGTCAACAGGCTGGGATATGACCAACCATGTTTTGGGTTTGAATCTCTCGGTCTGAAGGAGCCGTCCAAAGCGCACAGCACTGTCAGAGAGATGGCAGGCTGTTACATAGATGAGATGATGTCGTTTCAGCCTGATCCCCCATACTATCTTGTGGGATGGTGTTACGGTGGAATAGTGGCCGCTGAAATGGCTTACCAACTCCAGGAGATGGGAAAGGAGGTCGGGCTGCTTGCGCTTGTTGAAACACCCTTTCCCAGACTGGCCGGTTTTAACGCTTCTTATTATTTTAAAAAGCTGGAGGGATTAATCAGGCTGGGACCAAGAGGGTGGATGTTTTATTTACGAAATAAAATCCAATACCTTAAGAAAGTTAAGTCACGTAAAATTGAAACGGCTTTCTCTCTGGACTTCGATTCAGGTGTCCTGTCGAACAGACCACAGGTTTACAAATTGAACACCGACGCCATGAATCACTATTGTATGAGGGGTTTGCTCTCATGCCCGATCCGGATCTTCGTCGGCGATCTGATAGAGGAAGGATTAATTCCGGATATAGAGGATCTATGGCGTAAAATGAACACAAACGTACAAAGATTCGTTGTGCCGGGATCGCACCTGACAATCCTCAAGGAACCTGGAGTCACTATCCTGGCAAAACAGATTCGAAAGTGCCTTGACGAAACGAATCCAGGCTAAGGAGCCTGCAAACTCAACAAACCGATGCATACTCTCCACATAAGACTCATCTCAGCTCATGCATCTAATACTCCGGCAGGGACACCGGATCTACTGATATTTATATTAGCAGGGGATGGTGGAACGTCGAAAGAATCAGATCCGGGGTGTGGGATCATTACGGTTGAATTTTCAACGAAATCTATTCACCGAAAACATCACTATTACTTGAACTACCTCCATTTTCGAACCGAGACCATCTGTTTTAGCCATACTTAAAAAATATAA
>CAZIVV010000283.1:0-1742 GCA_964542775.1 uncultured Desulfomonile sp. | reverse complement strand
TATGAAGAGGGGTTTCATGAACATGATGACCCCGACTTCTTTGACGGCGATTTTTTTGAGTGAACCATACACTGGTAAGGACCTGGTGTGTTATAATGACTGAATTCAACCCTGGCAGATACAATATTTCGTTCAGTCAGTAAGGGGTGGCCGATGCGCAAATCAGCGAACACTATCATCTATTCTGCGTCGGACATTGTGTATTTCCTGGAATGCGAGCACATATCCACACTGGACAGGATCAATCTGGATGACCCTTTTCCGGAGCAGGCGGTAGACCCACAGTTCGAGCTACTGCAAGCCAAGGGTAGTGTCCACGAACAATCCTATTTTGAAAGCCTGAAAGACGATGGGCTTTCAGTAGCTGACCTGTCTGAAGCAGGCCCGAGTGTTATGGACAAGACTAAAGCCACAATCGAGGCTATGAAAACAGGTTATGACATAATTTATCAGGCGACTTTTGTGAATGGCAATTTCTATGGACATCCGGATTTTCTGAGAAAGGTTGATGCCCCTTCCCTGCTGGGTTCTTACAGTTATGAGGTAATTGACACCAAGCTGGCCAGATCTCCGAAAGCCTATTTTGTGATCCAGCTCTGTTTTTATTCGGAGTTGCTGACTCTGGCGCAGGGACATCAGCCGAGGATGATGCATATTGTGCTGGGCGACAGGACTGAAGCCAGTTTCCGCTTTGACAGTTTCAGACAATACTTCATTACTCTTCAGGAGCGTTTCCGGATCTGCATGAAATCTTATGGAGCGACGCCGACCGAACCGGAGAAAAACGCTCATTGCCCCATGTGCAAGTGGAAAGCCATCTGCGAGGAACGATGGATTGCAGCGGATCATCTCAACCAGGTGGCCGGAATATCGAAGATTCAGATCAGGAAACTGCGGTCCTCCGGAATCAGCACACTCGAACAACTGGCGTCACATGATGAAAGGGTTACAATACCAAAGATTTCCAATGAAACGCTGTCCAGGATTCACAACCAGGCGAGACTACAGTTAAAGAAAAGGCATACGGGGAAAGACCATTACGAGCTTCTCCCGCTGGATCCTGATGGCGCAAGAGGTTTTTACCGACTCCCCTGCCCTGACCCCGGAGACCTGTTTTTCGACATGGAAGGTGATCCACTGTATGTCGGCGGACTGGAATATCTCTTTGGGGTTTACTTCCTGGAAAAGGGAAAGCCCGAGTTCAAAGCGTTCTGGGCTCATAGCAGGGATGAGGAGCGCCAGGCTTTCGAGAGCTTTATGGATTTTGCGGTCGAGAGACTCAAAAAATATCCGGACGCTCACATATATCATTACGCCAGTTATGAAGAATCGGCTCTCAAGAGGCTCATGACAAGCCATGGGGTTCGGGAATCGCAGGTTGATGAGTTTCTGAGGCAGCACAAGCTGGTGGATCTCTACAAGGTTGTGAGGGAAGGAATACGGGTTTCTGAGCCGTCATATTCCATCAAGAACATAGAAGCGTGTTATGCTAACAAGCGGCAGGAAGAAGTGAGCAACGCTCTGGCAAGCGTCGTATACTACGAAAAATGGATGGAGACGGGAGAGCAGAAACTTCTGGATGATATTGAGGAATACAACATGGTGGATTGCCGTTCCACCTACCAGTTGAGGCAATGGCTGCTGAGTCTGAAGCCGGCAGAGGTCCCGTGGAAGCAGGGCGCAATCGATGTGTCGACAAAGAAGAAAAAGCCATCGTCGGATAAAACGATCCAAATTGAGAA
>CAZIVV010000282.1:0-6213 GCA_964542775.1 uncultured Desulfomonile sp. | reverse complement strand
GACCAGTCTTCCTCCGAATCCGCTGTCGGCAGGTAATCCGATATGAATTCCGGGCTTTCAGCGATGTGATGTTTTACTATTGCCCTGCTATGACACGAGTCAACAATAAGTATTTTTTTTCGGGCCGGAATCTTTTTCAGGAGCGCCCCGACCTTATCCTTCATCACGAATATGTTGCGCCTGAGATGCTCCTTAAAAGAAACGCCTTTCTGTTCACCGGGGTACAGCACCAAAAAGCCTTCTCCCTTGCTGTTTCCCCCATGTCCACTAAAGTAGATGATGACCGTGTCCTCGGGCTGCGTTGTGGAAACCAGCCAGTCGACTGCGCCAGAAACGCCATGGAAGTTGGCCTTGTCATCCCGTAACACCCGTATATTGGCAGGGTCTATGGGGGCTTTGGCCTTGAATGTGTCGGCAATCCTCACCACGGTGTCGTCATACGGGCGCTGATCAAAAACGCCGTGACCAGCTATGGCCAGCAGGTAGGTTTTTGAAGGTTCAACAACGGTTGGGGGCACAGGGGCAGGTGTTGAACCGATGGCGATGTTTACCTGAGCCGTTCCCCAACTTATGTTTGATCCGATGTTTTCAGTTCCACGCTGAAAATGAATCGCAAGATCTTTGGCTGTCCCCTTGTATTCCTTGAATCCGGTTTTCTGGAGTTGCTGAAACTCCTCCTCCGAGAGAATCCTGCCTTTTTCCGATGTGGCGTATGCAACAATTCGTTCGGTTCCGGTAGGGCCAGCGATTCGATACCTGAAATTGTCGCCAGGGCCGGGAAATTTTCTCGCTACATTGGCCTCAATCCTGTTGTCTGATCCAGAATAATCATTCGGCCAGAGTCGCAGTATACGACCGGAAGTTCCCATGTCCATTAATGTGAGATAACATTCACGGTCTGCAGAGAAAGTCAGCTTGAGTTCATCTCCCGGATTAAGTGTGTCCTTGTCGGTTGACAGGGTTATTTTTATGTTCTGGGCCCCGACGTTAGTGGGAAGAAGGCCAATATCCTTCCAGCTCTTGGTCTTTCCAAAAACCTGGCCGAAACACTCCCCCACGCCGCCGGCCGCACAAACAGCAAATGCTCCAAGTAACAGGAAAATCACGGATAAACGTTTCATCCCTAATCTCCTACCGGTGAGGTGATTCCAGATTGCACCGTTAAACCAGGCGTTATGGAATCATGAATCCGTTCAACAGGGTTTCCATCTCATCGCGAACCGTTTGCGGCGCCTCGTCCGGATATCCGGCAATCACCTTTATTGTCCCGGCGTCTCCAGCCCAAAGTAATGCCCTAACCGTCCATGGCATTCCCTCTGTCTTGCCGCTTATCGTAAGCGAGGTTACCGGCTTCTCATTGACCCGAATCACCTTCTCCTCTTTTATCATGGTCTCTGAGCCCTGCTGCTGAAGGCTTTCCACGAACTCCTTCTTCAATGCCTCAATAGTCGTGCGTGCCGCTTTCAGGGATATCGCATTCAACTCAATCTGAGTCTGGACATGAATCACCGCAGTGTCACCATCCGGGAAACTTGAGGATGCTAACTTCCATTTTGCAGGATCATATCGCAGTTCGTAGAGACCGCTGGCTGGTTTGAAGACGTCCCCTGAAGCTGGCTGAGCAGTCGCGGGTGTTGAGCCTGCCTGAGCCTGAGGTGGGGTCGTCGCAGGGGGCTGTGTAGCCGTAGGGGTTTGTGCAACCGCTGGGGGTTGTGTAGCCGTAGGCGCTGCAGCTTCCACTATCTTGAACGCTACCTGTTTGGTGGCCCATTTGCTGGGATCAAGCTTCTGAAACACCAGCCCAATGTCTTTGAGGACTACTCCGGGATCCTTCATGCTCAGAAAAACCTGACCGCTGGATGACGATCCTGTCTGAGCTTTTGTTTCAACAGGTTGTTTGAGTTCTTCCTGCAGGGATCCTATCTTGGAGAGCACCGGATCTACACTGGCAAGAGCCTTGATGTGTTCAACGCCTGTCGGAGCCATGACCCTGAATGAAAAATCGCTACCCAAAGGAGGTATTCGATATGTCTTACCCTTTTCAATCCTGTTGTCAGGTCGCCATTTGTTTGGGAACAGTATGATGGTGTTTCCGCTGGTGCCTATGTCGATAAGCGCCAGGTAACAGTCCTTATCCGCCTGAAACTCAATTATTACATCTTCTCCGACAGCGTATTCAGGCTTTTCCGTCTTCAGCTTCAGGTCAATTCCAGGTGTTTCGTTCTGTATCTGGTTGGAGAGTTTGATTAAATCATCAGGGCCGTAGGCCTCTGCCTGTCCAGTCTGAAATGTAACAAGCATTGCCAGGGTAACCATGCAGATTGTCGCCAAAAAGTTTGCTCTTCGCATCTTGCATTCCTCCCTCAGTTGAAAAACCATGTAATGAATGCCTGAACGTCTCCGTTTTTTCATGGGCCATTCGAAGGCTTTCCTGTAAACTTCGAAATAAATTAAAAATCATGACAGAAAAAATTCATGGAGCCTCGTGTTTGAATCGTAAACCTATCACCTTGTCCGCTCCAACGACCTTTATCTGATTCTCCATTTTCTGAAAAAGTCTCTCCCTGTCGTAGTCGGATAGCTGTTTGGACTTGTCTGGAAGCGTGAATTCCTCTATCCCCATTAGGTTAAGCTCTCGTTCAAGTCCCGTGGACTGCAACTTGGAGTAAAGCTGTTCCAGTTTGGGATTTCGTTCCCGACTCGCCACCATGTAAATGGTTTCTTCTCCTACATTCTTGTCAAGCACGTACCAGTGTTTGCCCTGTTTGTAGGGAAGCCATTGTGTAATACCAGCTTTTATTTCTCCAGAACCTTCGGTCAATTTTGGATTCGGGAACAGACGACCAACATTGCCGTTGGAATCCCACCAGAGAACGTGAACGAAACAGTCAGCGTCAGCTTTGAATGCAACCCCTATGCGTTGACCTGACTTGAGCGTGGAGCCGTTTGTTATGGGTTTAACTTCGCCATCGTCTGACTGGGAGACAAACAAAGCCTCTATGTTCAGGGGCTTGTCATAAACAGGTGACCTGAAGATCGGGGTTTGATCCGCTCTCCCCTTGGCCGAATACAGTTGCGGATTCTGAAGTCCTTTTGTGGCAGTTCTAGTCCCGTCGTAAACATATTCATACAGGTCCTTCACAGTGATTACGCCATCGGGTCCCTGCGTATAAGCCCCGCCTCGCAATCCTTTCAGCACATAATGGGTGAAAATGCTGTTGCCATATTTTTTTATTTCCCAGGATTTCTCGTCCGGTCGGCTGGAAGCAAACCCGAATCGACCATGAAGGTTCTGAAAGACCGAAAAGAAAATATCAGCAGCTTTTGCTGCTGATTTATCAAGAGCCGTGTTGAATCCTCCGGAATGACATGCGTCAGATAGCAGTATCAGCCTTTCCGAATCAATGCCCTTAAAAAGTCCGGAAGTGTTCATCGGGAGAGCTGAACCAAAAAGATTTTCAACATCGGAGTCATAGGTGAGAAAATAGAATTCATCAGTCCTCACCGGGTCGGAAGCTCCATGGCCAGACAGAAAGATGATCACTATGTCGTCCTTCCCTGCTGGCTTTAAATCATCCCTGATAGCCTTGGTCACGTTAGCGCGTGTAGCCTGCTCGTTCACAAAGACCCGAAGGTAGGATTTTTTGAAAAGCTTTTCTCGCTCCTTCAAAAATGAGTAAAAGTCCTGGGCGTCCTTTGGAGAAAGTTCAAGCTGATTCAGCTTGGAGTCCTGATATTTCCCTATACCAACTATGACGGCGTAAAGGTCGCAGTTTGTAACATTCCCCTGCTGGCACAAAACTGAACCTGGTGTGATACATGTCAATGTTACGAGCATGACAAAACACAACAGGTAACGCAACGCCGTAACTGGAAATAACGGGCATTGTCTGGCCATTCTGTAAGCTGATTTCATTTTTGCCCCTCCTCGCGGAAAAAAACAATCTCGACTCTACGATTTTGAGCGTCCGTGCTCGGGGTATGTTTCGGTCTGGTGAATCCAAAACCTTGAGTAATCAATCGATCTGGATCTATGCTGAAATTCTTTGTCAGATAATCCTTGACTGCTGCCGCCCTGTCGTTTGACAGTTGCATGTTCCTGTCAGATTCACCTACCGCATTGGCATGTCCTTCAATTATGAACCTGAAAGATTCCAGATCCTTAGAAGACAGAGCCTTTCCTATCTCATTAAGTTGGGTTATGGGCTCACCAGGCCGTATGGCAGACGACCAACCCTCAAAAAGTATATTGTCAAACGACTGCCTGTCCGTGTCCTTGACAACGTAACTCTCGAATCCCATGGTTTTGTACATCTTGTCCATGTTGGATTCACGAGTAGCCCGGGTAATCTGTTCAGCCTTTTTGATGCCGGCGGTGGCGCTTTGTCCTCGGGACTCAGCCTCGCCAAGGCGGCCTTCCAGACCAAAAAAATCAGGCCTCGCCCTTATGGCCATTCTGTAATTCTCCGCCGCCAGCGGATAACGTCCCTGCGCCATGTAGACATCCGCAAGCCCAACCCTGGCCGCCACCAGGTCTGGATTAATCTCGATGGCTTTCAAATAGTGCATCACTGCAAGATCCAGCAAACGATTACCCTCTTTAACACCCCTGAAACTCTGTCTGGCAATTAAACCGAGGTTCTCTAAAGCGTCCGCCAGATTTCCATGCGCCTCAGCATAACTGGGGCATAGGTCAACCGCCTTCTGGAAGGCCGCCCGGCGTTCATTGTAGTTCATCAATTTGACGCCTTCCTCATATTTTGATCTGGCCTCCACGCACCCAGCGCCCTCGCTCGGAGAAGGTTTTTTCTTCACCTGGGAAAAACCATCCACGCTCCAGACCAGGCAAAGCAGACATGCCAACAAAAATAAAAAAATTCTTGGATGTGTTCTATTCATGTCAATATCCCTTTCTTTGCGCTTATGTGACAGCGATGTCCAGGAATTGGAAGACTACTTGTCCCTGAAATAACAATACAGGCTACCTTGCCCACTATCGAACCTGCAAAACAAATTCAATGCGTAAGTCTCATGAATAACAAATCGAAAAAAGTTTCGAACTATTACAGCCTGAATGCGCTGATTGTCAGATTTTTTGTGTTGGAACCCGAACAGGAAAATAAAATTTCAAGATAAAGCTTACATCCTGATTTTGGAACAATTTCGTTAAAAAGAGATTTCCAGAAATTATACGAAATCAGACCCGATCTACGGGCGCTTCATCATGTTAGCAATGCGCCGGACTGGGTAGACATGTCCAGTGGCTTTCCGAACCGGAAAGCCAGCCTCTGAATGAGCGGTGTGATACAAACTCTGCCCAAGCCCCGCCGCGTTGCGGTAAAGCCTGAGCCAACAATGTTACAAGAGTTTTATATCATCTATGTAAATGATCTTTCCATAAAATTGTAGCTTGAATAAAAGTTCAGGCTTGAAAGATGAGCCGGCCCGTAATCTCAATCAGGTCCATGAAATGATTCTCTCAAATTCTCCTCCCCCAAGAGATCGCCCCGGCATTGAAGACCGCTCTCTGCAGACTCTCGCAGTGACGCAATCAAACCTGTCACGCACGAACAAATAGCACGAAAAATCACTCAGTGCTACGAAAATGCTTGACATGTAATGTGTGCTACGAATAGTATAATAATCACATAAAGTATTACAAAAAAATAAAATATCCTACGGGTGACGCATGGGGTGGGGCGCCCTTTCTGCGCTCAATGTATCAATTCGTCTGTTTGGCTCTATACGGGGAGGATTCATGAACTTCAAGCATCGATTTATGGTTTCATTTGTGCTGGTGTTTATTGCCTGTTTCAAATTACCCGGAGATACGAATGCATGGGAATTTTCCATGGACGGTCAGTTTAATTATGTTTATGAGCAATATACCCAGATGGGTTCAAATGGTTTTTTCGGAAAATACAACGTTGATCGTTCAACGGGTAGCACACTGATACCTGAAGGAGATTACAGGAACTACAACGGCTGGTTCGGTTTCCAGGTAAAAGACCTGGTTTCCGGTTCAAATGCCGGTCGGCACTATCAGACCCTTGAATTGTATCCTGATTTCAGGATCAACAAGGCAATTCAGTTCAGGGGAAAATACCGACTGGGGAAATATGGTGACCCATATGCGGGTGACTACATTACCAACACCATGCCTGGAGTGGATGTAGCGACATCTGATGGTCAGTGGACTCAGTGGTGGGTTAT
>CAZIVV010000281.1:0-3806 GCA_964542775.1 uncultured Desulfomonile sp. | reverse complement strand
CCTGTCTTGTCATGCGCCCAGGCTCTTATGCGTTGAGCCGTACGTTTTACGGCAAGCCTGGTCATCTTCTTGTTGCCCGGGGGCGGTTGGGGTGTGAAAAACGCAGGAGCCGATGATCCCGTATCGCTACATTCATTCAATGACCGTGGCCCATGAAGATGAAGATCTTTCAGCTTCCGCCCCAGTAGAGTCGAAGCGACCCAAAGCAGCCTGTTGGACGCGCCGCCAACCGACCAGCGGTCTTCAGGCAGATGGACAGGCAGAATAGAACGGCACAAAACCTGTCGCTTCTCAAGCGATACGTCCTGGCGACATATTTCAACTTTCAGAATCGTGACCCTTTCCATTACTTCCCAAAAGGCCTGAGCGCCATCCCTATGGAGAGAATTTCCATAACATTCCGCAGTCCACACGCCTTCTCTCGCCAGACTCAACTCGTTAATCCCTTCAACAACTAAACCTGAACAAAGCACAACGTCCAAATCATGTGAGGCTATCGCCTCCAGTTGAGTGAGAGTCAGTCTTATTTCTGAAGCAACCCCTTCTGAGCCAATCACTACCCTCGAGGACATAGGAGCAATTTCTTCCATAGGTCCCGTGGACATGGCGTCGGGATTCCGTGTAGAAACGGCGCTGTCAAGCCATTGATATAATCGGTAAAACCAATGGGAACGGCCTCCCCACATATCACCCGGTGTGGTCCCAATCCGGGAAAACGCTGATTTATGAGACGGGTCCGGAGCCGCAACCACCGGAATCTCAACAATACCGAATGACACAAGGTCACCAAGCGCTTTTCGAATCCACAGGGGTTGCAAACAGGAATTGCATATCAGGCCCAAGCGTAATGGTCGTTCAGGCGGAGTAGCGTCTCCAGACATGGTTGCATTAATTGTCCCGATCTCCGGTTGAGGTGTCCTCGATGTCATTAGTTCCCCTATTTTTCGAAATCATCTCAAGCACTACCACAGTTCTTGAAATATCCTCAAGTAGTAGTTGAGTCACCGATCATCGCAAAACCAGGCCGTCTGCTCTCTGGCTATTCCCTGAGTAGTCGATTATTTATTTACGAAGCTCTTGATAAGAAGGCGTTTTGGAGCCTGCTGTCTCGTAGGCCCTTTTCAGGATTGAACTCCATCGATTAGTATGATAATCATATTCGGAAATCCCTCGCCAAATAATGTTCGCTGGTTTGATAAAGATATTTTTTAAATTCTTTTAAATTTTCACTCATGAGAGATCATGTCAAATAAACCGGCATGTGAAAATAGACCTCTTTCAATACTTTACCTCATTTATGGATTCCGCGTTGGTGGAGCGGAAAGCTACCTGCTTGATTTATGCAAGGGTCTTGACCTGCAAAAGTTCAGGCCTGAAATAATATATTTCTATCCTGAAGAACAGATGTTACCGGAATTTCGTGAGGCCGGTATCCCATGTTCCATCTTTCCGGTCAAAGGTGGCGAGTTTACCCTTCGTGAAATGTGGGGGCTTTCCAGATTGATAAAGAAATTGTCCCCTGACATTGTCCACGTCCATCTGTTTCACGCCAGCCGCTTTGGGGCTGTTGCGGCTTTTCTGGCGGGCTCAAGGAGAATCGTAAGGACGAAGCACAGCGTTAGAAACCCGGGAAGCAAACCCGGAAAAAGAGATAGAGTTTGGCAGGCGTTGAATCATCTCACGATCTCAACAAATGTAGCGGTCTCCGAGGCCGTTGCCCGACAAATAGGCGCTCAGCACGTCATTTACAACGGAATCGATACCAGTTACTTTGATCCGGGGCTTGTTGAAAGGACTGATCACGCCGTCTATCCTGAAAAATTCGGCGTAAAAAGCGGGCCGGTCATTGGAATAGCCGCCCGGCTTGCCCTACCTAAGGGTCACAAGACGCTCTTGGAGGCCTTCTCCATTCTTTTACCTCACTGGCCCAACTCAAGACTGATCATTGCTGGTGATGGAGACGAACGGGACTCACTGGAGGCGCTGATACTGAAACTGAACCTATCGGAACATGTCCAAATCCTCGGCTCAATTCGAAACGTCCGGGAATTCCTGGCTGATCTGGACATATTCGCCCACCCATCAATCCTTGAGGGACTTGGCATTGCCGTAATCGAGGCCATGTCCATGGAACGGGCAATTGTGGCTACCAATGTGGGTGGCCTGCCAGAACTGATAACCGACGGAGTTGATGGAATTTTGATCGAACCTGATAACCCCGGCGCATTGTCCGAAGCAATGGATCGAATGTTGAGACAGCCGGCGCTCAGGCAAGAATTTGGGGAAAATGCTCGAAAAAAAGCCGTGGAAAAGTTCAGTATCGGCACAATGATTCGCAAATACGAAGAACTCTATCTTGAGATGTGTCGTTGAACGCACATCACAGCGCATATTTTAATGCTTCCTACCCGGCAATATTTCAAGATACCACCTTGAAAAAAGAAGGTAACATGAACACTCTCGGAATCAAATGGCAACGCCTGGTGACAGACGGTGAAACCTGCGAAAGATGCGGCTCAACTGAGGATGAACTTGATAAGGCCATCTCTGCTCTCAGGAAATCCGTGTCCCCGATGAACATTGAAGTCACTGTGGAAAAAACGGAAATCTCATTTGAGGAATTCGAGAAAAATCCTCTGATTTCAAACCAGATATGGATTAATGAGAAGCCCCTTGAGGAATGGGTTGGAGGAATCATCGGCCAAAGCCCCTGTTGCGGCCCATGCGCTTCCTGTGACTGCCGGACGGTTTCAGTGGACGGAGAACTCTACGAAACTATTCCATCCGACTTGATAATCAAAGCCGGACTCCTGGCAGCCTCAAGGTTGTTCGTCGCCGGACAGGACAAATCATGAACAGGTGAGCCCCTTAATCACTTAACACAAATAATTTTCTTGCAGGCGTAGTAGTTGAACACTACCTTGCTGTAATCTTCCATTTGAAGCGTTTCATAACAGCATAGTGTTTCGGCTTGTCCAAATATCTTCGTCAGGTATTCTTCATTGGTTCCAAAGTGTACCTGATAGTGACGTTCCTTCGCCTGTTGTTCCGGCAGGTTCATGGTGTAAATGAATGCAGTTGGAATTTTTCTGCCGAACAGCGTGCTTGCAGGCAAAACAACTCCTGCATCCCTTGAAATCCAGATCATACAGATGTATGAGTTCGGTTTCCGCTCCCTGTGTGGCCGCTCCCTTCAGGGCATGCTCCAGCAGAATGGCCGTGTTCCATTTCTTTCGCGGACTACCGTTGATGGCGTATACTTTTTTCATTTGAGCCTCCAGCTATTCGACATCAGTTATACCACAGCGGCGAGAGAATTCATCCTGTAACCAATGACCTGACTTTGTACAGTATATTTATTCCAGGCCTCATGAAAACGGATTTCAGGAGTCTCAAATTATTGATCGTAGAGCATGTTTTCAAGAATCTGCTTTTTGAAAGTTTTCCACAGAATCAAATTGAAGTTGTTCTGTCAGAGTTGCAGAACATCGGATTTGCATCAATTAAACGTCGGCCTGAACCGCGTCACTCTTGGGGCAATTAACCACGACAAGTCCATAGATGTTTTAAGAAACAAGCTGGCGGAACTGGTCACTACAAAAACCTGAAGCGAGTTTTACCTCAAAAGCTTTAAAGACATTTGTGCTTCTCAACACCGGCGGCCAGTAGGGAAACCAGGAACTGGTTGAGGCTGACGTCGTTCTCTCTTGCCGCCGAAGCCAGTTCTCTGTGCAGGTATTTTGGTATCCTGAGCACAAACTTGCCGCTGTATTGATCTTCATGCCTTTGCGGTTCGGGGATAGCAA
>CAZIVV010000280.1:0-4516 GCA_964542775.1 uncultured Desulfomonile sp. | reverse complement strand
GGGGATCCATTAGTAGGCTTAAGAAAAACACGGATTCGATCGACCAATACAGAAATGTCGCACCCAATGGGAAGGACTACCGGGGTTAGACATTTAGAAGTTTTTTGGCCCACTCAATTCAGCCACGACTGGGTATAATGATCAATATGAACGCTACCGGTCCCCATGCCCAGAGAGGTATGAGAAAAGTGACATTAGTTCGGCCTCGATAATTATTTGCTATGTCTGCGTTACTGACCGTCGAGGACTATCTCGGTGAAGTCTGATAAGCACTATCTACATTTTTTGAGTTTTGTTGATATCGACTGCTGTGAACCTCAAAGCTGCATAGATCTTTTGGTTTCAACTATTGACAGCCTATACCACTCGGAGAGAGTTATTAATCAATTTGCTTACTGAGATCACTCCACAGGACTTATCCAAATGAGTCTCAGGATGCTACATAGAGCTGCAACGTTGGACGATTTACGGGTCCCTCCGGGAAATCACCTCGAATTACTTGGGGGTGACAGAAAAGGCCACTGCGGCATTCGTGTCAATGATCAATGGAGAATCTGTTTCGTGTGGAGATACGGAAACGCTTACGATGTTGAAATTGTAGATTACCATAAATGAGGGATACGAAAGAAATGACCGTCAGGAAATTAGCGCCCCTTCATCCAGGAGAGGTTCTGTTTGAAGAATTTATGAAGCCTATGGGTCTCTCTCAAAACAGGCTTGGTAGAGATCTTGGAGTTTCTCCGCGTCGAATAAACGAAATAATTCATGGCAAGCGATCTGTTACTGCGGATAGCGCACTACGTCTTGCCAGGTATTTTGGGACATCGGCCCAGTTTTGGATGGGATTGCAGTCTGATTATGATCTTGAAACCGCAGAGGATCAGCTTTCAGAAAAGATCGCCGATGAAGTGAAACTTTCCGGTCCCATTAGAGCAGTCAATTCTGATAGAGCACACGGAGAGGCTTAAAAAACTACCATGATTTGTTTTCGGGCGAAGCTTTAGCTCTGTCATTTTTGAGGTAACTCGGTGAAAGTTACTGGATCTTGCCCGCTCCTCCAGGGCGGGAGTACTCTTCAAGTTTCCCGAGGTAGGCTCATCGCCGAAAAAACAGGTTTTATCCGGATAGCCAGGAGCCGTTCCTTTGTATACCTACGTCCAGCTTCAGAAGCTTTCAGGCGCCATTTCTTTGCCTCCGCTAAATCCATTCTCACGCCTTGACCGAATTCGTAAAAGAATCCAAGGCCGAACAGTGCAACAGCATTACCAGGTTCTGCTGCTTTTTTGTGCTATTTGAACGCCTCCTGGAAGACTGTCGGACTAATGGAAGCACTACCCCTTTTACCCACCTCCGACGATTATCGCAGTCCTTTGTTCGCCATCACCTCAGAGAGTCTTGAGCTGCTCGCTAATTATTATTACAGCAAGGTAGGGTTATGTCTGAGCTTCAGGGTTATGGTTTACCCAGAACGCAAAGACGTAGAGAAAGATACGCATCAGGGAGAATTAACCAGATAGCAAATCTTTCGGAGATCCTCTTTTTTGGGAATTCTGCATGTAATATTTCCTGATTCAAGCATAATTTTATTACTCAAAAACGAATTTTTTGGTTTTTTTTTCGTAGAGCCCCTGTAAATCTGGTAAACTGAGAGATGCTCTCTCATAAAAAGTTTCAGCATCTGTAGGATCAGGGTATTAAAACTGCATTATACACTCGGCTCCGGGATTTATTCTAAGGCCCCGGATAGTCGTCTTCGGTAATATCGGCGCTAACATATTCACAATGAGGGGCGATCAGGCCCCAGCTGCAAACCTCGACATCCTTGCCACTGCGCAACGCTACTTTCCGGATTAGGAAATGTGCATGATGGTTTGGTTACGATTGTATAGATCGATCTAGTACTGATTGGAAGAGTTTGACTCATCCAATAGATGTGGGGCCCTCCCCGGGAAATCTATTGACCCAACATTCGGTATGAAAATTAGCAATGACGTCCAATCCTGGACAGACTCTTGATCAGAAAAACATTCCGGAATTGTCATCTACGGGTTTCCACCATGAACAATGATGAAGAACGCAAGGAACTTATGGAAAAAGTCTCCCGGCTTGAGAGCAAAGTGCTGGAGCTGGAGCGGCTTTCCAACTCGTCTAATGAAAGAGCCGAATTTCTGCAGGAAGTACTGGATAGTGTCCCATCGATGATCTCCGTTTGGGGCATGGACGGTCTGATGAAATTTGTTAACCTGGCATTTCTGAAAGAGGCCGGCTACGAACGCGACGCAGTCATGGGAATGAGCTTGAATGAGTTGTACCCGCCCCAGGAAATTGATAGAGTTATAAAAATGTATAACCAGCTTCAGCATGAACCAGATGGCACGTCTAGCTCAATCATGATTAATGGCGTGACTGCTGACGGTAAGTGGGTGTTTATTCAAGGAACTACGATCAAGAAAACCAGTCCACCAATCGGGGGTTTCGTAGGTTACGGAGTCAATGCTACCGATCAGGTTACCGCACAAATCGATTACGAAGATTCAGTTGAGGCCATGGGGACAGTTTTTAATAGCGTTCAGGATGGCCTATTGATTCATGACAAAACAGGTTCGTTTGTACAATTGAACCAAAAGGCTTCTGAGATATTTGGGATAACTTTGTCTGATATTACATTGAGCGTGCCGCCACTAACGGCTGAAAAATTCTACTCTCCAGAGGATGACTCTTTTGATCTGCGATTGATATGGCATGAAATATTGGCTGGCCATAACAAACAAATGGAATACAGGATCAAACGAAATAAGGATGGCAGGCTTTTCGACCTTGAAGTATTGATGTGTCCCATCAAGCTAAAGGGAAATGAGTACATTCTGGTCTCCATAAAAGACATTACTGAAAAAAAACGGGTGGCTGATGAGCTTCACAGAACCGTGCTCCTTGCTGAAAAACTTCGAAAAAGAGCGGAAGCCGCAAGCGAGGCGAAAAGCAAATTCCTGGCAAACATGAGCCATGAACTTCGGACCCCTCTGACGGCAATTCTTGGTTTTTCAGAATTACTGGAAGGTGGTTATTATGGACAGCTAAATGAAAGGCAGTCTTCGTATATATCGAGTATCTACAGGTCGGGCCATCACCTTCTCCAACTGATAAACGACATTCTGGATATTGCCAAGGTAGAGGCTGGCAAAATGGCGATGGCTCCTGGTTCCATTAATTTGGGGCTCTTACTGGAAAATTCTCTCACTATCATCAAAGAAACAGCTCTGAGAGCCGGGATACAAGTGGGACGTGAAATAGATCCCCAGTTGTACGATCAAGATGTTTGGGCGGATGAGGTTCGACTTAAGCAAATCGTGATGAACCTGCTATCGAATGCTGTAAAATTTACTCCGCACGGAGGATTTATCAAGCTCGGGGCCTGTGTGACAGACGGACAGATTCAGGTTAAAGTTGCCGATAGCGGTATAGGAATTGAGCCTCAAGATCAATCCAGGATTTTTGAGGAATTTGAACAGGTGGATTCTTCCTACTCACGAAAGCACCAAGGTACTGGGCTTGGTCTTGCTCTGAGCAGGAAATTGGTTGAACTTCACGGAGGAAGTATATGGGTTGAGAGTGACGGGAAAAATCGTGGAAGCGTATTCTTTTTTGAAATTCCTCATGTCATCTCTGGTGAACTCAAGCAGCCAGGAACTCATCTGCATGAACTAAAGAGCCTGGATACTTATCGTGATGTTGAATCCGCTCATGAAAATCGACCGTGCATACTGGTCGTCGAAGATAATCCCGGGAACATGAGAGTTACCACAAACCTTCTGGAAATTGTTGGGTACAAAACATTAGAAGCGTTTTCATCCGAGGAAGCCATAGACATATTGAAAACTCATTCACCGTCTCTAATATTGATGGACATATCATTGCCGGGAATGGATGGCCTCACAGCGACCCAGGCGATAAAGAGGAACCCGGCTACAGCGCATATCCCGATAGTTGCGCTGACAGCCCATGCCATGAAAGACGATGAAGTCAGGGCACTAGAGGTAGGATGTGAAGCCTATCTGTTGAAACCCATAGATACCAGAGTCTTTTTTAAAACCATTGGTGGAATTCTTGATATTGGTAACCCAGCAGGGATGTGAAGTTGCCATCCGGTGGATGTCCTGTCTGTTGATGGGATGAATGATGGAGTTTCTCTGTTTAGAAAAAGCGATTTGAACAAGCAAAGCTAACAAGGGGTTCCTTCGTTTTGTTGAAGGTCAAATGTTACGAAGGTCAGGGTTGGTGAAACGAGTTGAACCTACCTTTCTGTAATCACAGAATCCATTCCTGCAAAAGCGCATCCATAAGTTTGACACCATGAAGACTGACGGATTGTTCAATGTCCACGAGTCCAATCATGGAGCGGATACCGAATAAATTGGCGAAAGGATCCTCCCATGAACAAATATAATAGCTCCGATGTTACAATAAATGAAAATCGCAATAATGGCGATGATAGAACATCTCATAATACCAAAGAAAA
>CAZIVV010000279.1:0-2340 GCA_964542775.1 uncultured Desulfomonile sp. | reverse complement strand
CCGGCCTCTTTCCAGCCCATGTAGTCGAACATCATGACGCCTGACAGCAGCATTGAGCCGGGGTTGACCTTATCGAGCCCGGCATATTTTGGGGCGCTGCCGTGGGTCGCCTCGAAAACGGCGCACCGGTCTCCCACATTTGCTCCGGGGGCCATCCCGAGACCACCTACCTGAGCCGCGAGGGCGTCCGACATGTAGTCCCCGTTTAGATTAGGCATTGCCAAAACTTCGTACTCTTTCGGACGTAGAAGCGCCTGCTGGAACATTGCGTCCGCTATTCTGTCATTGAGCAGGATTTTCCCTGCCGGCATTTTCCCGGAGAAGTTTTTATCGAGTTCAGCTTCGGTAACTATGACATCTGCGAACTCATCCCCGGCGAGTTCATATCCCCAGTCCCTGAAAGCCCCCTCGGTGAACTTCATTATGTTTCCTTTATGGACAAGGGTCACTACTTTGCGACCATTCTCAATGGCGTGCTTGAGCGCCCGTCGCACGAGTCTCTTCGAGGCCGACGGACTCATGGGTTTGATCCCCACGCCCGATTGAGGATCAATGCTGACCCCCATATCACTTTTAAGAAAATCTATGATTCTGATCGCCTGTTCTGAACCCGATTTCCATTCAATGCCCGCGTACACGTCCTCGGTGTTTTCCCTAAAAATGACCATATCGACATCTTCAGGTCTCAGTACGGGTGATGGTGTTCCGGACAAATACTTCACCGGCCGGATACATGAATAAAGGTCCAGCTTTTGCCTCAGGGTTACGTTGAGGCTGCGAAACCCGCCGCCCACCGGGGTGGTCAAAGGGCCTTTGATGACTACCACCGCCCTGGTTATAGCTTCCAGCGTTTCATCCGAGAGGCTTTCACCTGTGTCATTGAAGCATTTCTCCCCTGCGGCCAGGCGCCACCAGAATATTTTTCGTTGGTCGCCGTAAGACTTCTTCACAGCTTCATCAAAGACCGGCCGGGAGGCAGACCAGATGTCCGGACCAACTCCGTCACCCTCGATGAAACCCAGAATTGGGTTGTCCGGAACTTCGATATCATTGTTTGCGACTATTTTTATCCATTGTCCCTTTGGTGGAGGATCCATCAATTTATTACCCATAAAAAATCATGCTCCTTGTTTCAGCGTTTTCTCGCAACAAAAGTTACCCATGGGTCTGTAACCCTTTCATGGATTATTTCAAATCCGGTGTCCTCGAACAGGCCGTTCAGCATATCAGCCTGTTCCCTGTTAATTCCGGAAACCACCCAGTATTTGTGAAGATCGGCGTCCTTCATCACCACGAGATCCCTGAGGACTGAAAACGGCAAATTTGCCATGACCAACTCTGCGGGCTTATCCAGATAAACCCGGGCCTCTCCCTCGTAAACATCGATGATCGACTCGAAACCGTTTTGCCGGACATTCTCCAGAGTCACCCTGTAGGCCAGCCTGTTTTTTTCGACAGCGATTATCCTTTTCACCCCTAGAAAAGCCGCGGCCAATGACAGGATACCCGTCCCACTGCCCAGGTCCAAGGCTCTTTGGACCTCACCGGACTTGATCAGGCCACTCATGAACTCGACACAGGTTGAGGAGGTTGGGTGCAAACCGGACCCAAAAACCACAGATGGATCCAGCGACAAATCCCCCGTCCGGGTTGAGTCATCCCAGGGGTGAACAAACCGAATACCCCCAAGTGTCAGTCCTTCCTCTGGCATCAACTGCTGCCAGTCGCCGTACATTACTTCGTGTCGCCCTCCAAGAGTCAGTCCGTCATTATGGAGAACCGCATTGACATATTCATCTTCGGCCCGCGTAAAAAAAAGGTAGGCAAACTCATCTTCATTCCACAGCCCTATAAACGAGCCGGGAGTGTCAGAAAAATGCCCTTCGTGTGCACCCGGGATTTCGTAAATGTAAAGAAGCGTGTCTGAATTAATCATATTTGGAATATCTGTCCTTGAACATTTTGGGCGCCCAATAGGAATTATCCCAAAAAAACGCCGTCAATTTATATCTGCTCTCCAATCAACATGATTCCGGTGACGCTTTCATCTTCTCCCATTATAGCCGTGCTTGTCCATTCCAGGAGTTCACGTGATCCATCCTTGAGTGCGGCCTCGTAACGGGCTTTGACAGGCTTGGTCGGAATTTTGACGACTTCGGACATGATGTCGGAAAAATCTTTGCCGGAAGAGACGTCAACCGGTGTCAGTGTTCCGACCAAAGGTTTTCCTAAAACTTCAGCGGCTTCTAACTGGAAGAATTTCTCTGCGTAGGAATTTACGCATGTTACCAGGCCCGCGTTATCTACAAATATTATCACATTTTTTACCATGTCCAGGAT